>NZ_FNJW01000008.1:2082500-2382500 GCF_900102725.1 Carnobacterium viridans
GCTACACACGTGCTACAATGGATGGTACAACGAGTCGCAAGGTCGCGAGGCCAAGCTAATCTCTTAAAGCCATTCTCAGTTCGGATTGTAGGCTGCAACTCGCCTACATGAAGCCGGAATCGCTAGTAATCGCGGATCAGCACGCCGCGGTGAATACGTTCCCGGGTCTTGTACACACCGCCCGTCACACCACGAGAGTTTGTAACACCCGAAGTCGGTGAGGTAACCCTTTTGGGAGCCAGCCGCCTAAGGTGGGACAGATAATTGGGGTGAAGTCGTAACAAGGTAGCCGTATCGGAAGGTGCGGCTGGATCACCTCCTTTCTAAGGAATATAACGGAAACCCACACATTCGTCTTTACTTTGTTTAGTTTTGAGAGGTCTAATCTTCTCAAAAAAACGCAACTTTGGTTGCAGCAATACGTTGTTCTTTGAAAACTGGATAAAGTTAAAAAGTGTAATTCAAGTAACAAACCAGAAACACACCGAAAAGTTTTAAAAATGAGTTTTTTTAAGGTTCTCATCGAAAGATGAGGTTTAAAAATTAACTGTTAACCATAGGTTAAGTTAATAAGGGCGCACGGTGAATGCCTTGGCACTAGGAGCCGATGAAGGACGGGACTAACGCCGATATGCTTTGGGGAGCTGTAAGTGAGCTTTGATCCAAAGATTTCCGAATGGGGGAACCCAGCATCTTTGATAGGATGTTACTGCTGACTGAATACATAGGTCAGTAGAGGTAGACGCAGAGAACTGAAACATCTAAGTACCTGCAGGAAGAGAAAGAAAAATCGATTCCCTGAGTAGCGGCGAGCGAAACGGGAATAGCCCAAACCAGAAAGCTTGCTTTCTGGGGTTGTAGGACTGAACACATAGAGTCATAAATGAAGTAGGTAGAAGAAGCGACCTGGAAAGGTCTGCCGAAGAAGGTAAAAGCCCTGTAATCGAAACCTATTTCACTCTGATCAGTATCCTGAGTACGGCGGAACACGAGAAATTCCGTCGGAATCCGGGAGGACCATCTCCCAAGGCTAAATACTCCCTAGTGACCGATAGTGAACCAGTACCGTGAGGGAAAGGTGAAAAGAACCTCGGAAGAGGAGTGAAATAGCCCCTGAAACCGTGTGCCTACAAATAGTTAAAGCCCGTTAATGGGTGATAGCGTGCCTTTTGTAGAATGAACCGGCGAGTTACGATCCCATGCGAGGTTAAGTTGATGAGACGGAGCCGCAGCGAAAGCGAGTCTGAATAGGGCGAATGAGTATGTGGTCGTAGACCCGAAACCAAGTGATCTACCCATGTCCAGGTTGAAGGTGCGGTAATACGCACTGGAGGACCGAACCCACGTATGTTGAAAAATGCGGGGATGAGGTGTGGGTAGCGGAGAAATTCCAATCGAACTTGGAGATAGCTGGTTCTCTCCGAAATAGCTTTAGGGCTAGCCTCGGAATTAGAATCATGGAGGTAGAGCAACTGTTTGGACTAGGGGCCCTTCTCGGGTTACCGAATTCAGATAAACTCCGAATGCCATTGATTTATATCCGGGAGTCAGACTGCGAGTGATAAGATCCGTAGTCGAAAGGGAAACAGCCCAGACCACCAGCTAAGGTCCCAAAGTTTATGTTAAGTGGAAAAGGATGTGGAGTTGCTTAGACAACTAGGATGTTGGCTCAGAAGCAGCCATCATTTAAAGAGTGCGTAATAGCTCACTAGTCGAGTGACCCTGCGCCGAAAATTTACCGGGGCTAAACATAACACCGAAGCTGTGGATAGAACCATTGGTTCTATGGTAGGAGAGCGTTCTAAGGGCGTTGAAGCTAGATCGTGAGGACTAGTGGAGCGCTTAGAAGTGAGAATGCCGGTATGAGTAGCGAAAGACGGGTGAGAATCCCGTCCACCGAATGACTAAGGTTTCCTGGGGAAGGCTCGTCCTCCCAGGGTTAGTCGGGACCTAAGTCGAGGCCGAATGGCGTAGACGATGGACAACAGGTTGAGATTCCTGTACCAGTTGGTTTTGTTTGAACAATGGAGGGACACAGTAGGCTAAGGAATACGCGCTGTTGGATATGCGCGTCCAAGCAACAAGTTTTGAAGTGAGTCAAATGCTTGCTTCTTTAAGAACAAGTTGTGATGGGGAGGGAAATTAAGTACCGAAGTTCCCGATGTCACACTGTCAAGAAAAGCTTCTAGTTAGAAACCAACTGCCCGTACCGCAAACCGACACAGGTAGTCGAGGAGAGAATCCTAAGGTGTGCGAGAGAACTCTCGTTAAGGAACTCGGCAAAATGACCCCGTAACTTCGGGAGAAGGGGTGCTGACCAATTGGTCAGCCGCAGTGAATAGGCCCAGGCGACTGTTTATCAAAAACACAGGTCTCTGCAAAATCGTAAGATGACGTATAGGGGCTGACGCCTGCCCGGTGCTGGAAGGTTAAGAGGATGGGTTAGCTCTCGGGCGAAGCTCAGAATTGAAGCCCCAGTAAACGGCGGCCGTAACTATAACGGTCCTAAGGTAGCGAAATTCCTTGTCGGGTAAGTTCCGACCCGCACGAAAGGCGTAACGATCTGGGCACTGTCTCAACGAGAGACTCGGTGAAATTATAGTACCTGTGAAGATGCAGGTTACCCGCGACAGGACGGAAAGACCCCATGGAGCTTTACTGCAGTTTGATATTGAGTGTTTGTACAGCTTGTACAGGATAGGTAGGAGCCATTGAAGCCAGGACGCCAGTCTTGGTGGAGGCGTTGGTGGGATACTACCCTTGCTGTATGACCACTCTAACCCACAGCCCTTATCGGGCTGGGAGACAGTGTCTGACGGGCAGTTTGACTGGGGCGGTCGCCTCCTAAAGTGTAACGGAGGCGCCCAAAGGTTCCCTCAGAATGGTTGGAAATCATTCGCAGAGTGTAAAGGCATAAGGGAGCTTGACTGCGAGACCTACAAGTCGAGCAGGGACGAAAGTCGGGCTTAGTGATCCGGTGGTTCCGCATGGAAGGGCCATCGCTCAACGGATAAAAGCTACCCTGGGGATAACAGGCTTATCTCCCCCAAGAGTCCACATCGACGGGGAGGTTTGGCACCTCGATGTCGGCTCATCGCATCCTGGGGCTGTAGTCGGTCCCAAGGGTTGGGCTGTTCGCCCATTAAAGCGGTACGCGAGCTGGGTTCAGAACGTCGTGAGACAGTTCGGTCCCTATCCGTCGCGGGCGTAGGAAATTTGAGAGGAGCTGTCCTTAGTACGAGAGGACCGGGATGGACACACCTCTGGTGTACCAGTTGTTCTGCCAAGGGCATTGCTGGGTAGCTATGTGTGGACGGGATAAACGCTGAAAGCATCTAAGCGTGAAGCCCCCCTCAAGATGAGATTTCCCATCACGTAAGTGAGTAAGACCCCTGAGAGATGATCAGGTAGATAGGTTGGAAGTGGAAGTATAGCGATATACGGAGCGGACCAATACTAATCGGTCGAGGACTTAACCAAAGCAAGACCCGGTGTACGAAGGTAAGCAAACGAAACACACTTTAGACTTTATCCAGTTTTGAGAGTCCAACGGACTTTCGATTGAAATTGTGTGGTGATGAGGGCAAGAAGGTCACACCTGTTCCCATGCCGAACACAGAAGTTAAGCTTCTTAGCGCCGATGGTAGTGAAGGGTTTCCCTTTGTGAGAGTAGGACGTTGCCACGCAGATTCAATTAAAATTTTATTTCCCATGGAGGTTTAGCTCAGCTGGGAGAGCATCTGCCTTACAAGCAGAGGGTCGGCGGTTCGATCCCGTCAACCTCCACCATGAGTCATTAGCTCAGTTGGTAGAGCATCTGACTTTTAATCAGAGGGTCGCAGGTTCGAATCCTGCATGACTCATAACTAATCATTCAAGTAAGGTTAGTTATGCCAGACTTTATGCGGGTGTGGCGGAATTGGCAGACGCACTAGATTTAGGATCTAGCGTCGAGAGACGTGGGGGTTCAAGTCCCTTCACCCGCACCATTTTTTAGTTGAATGATTAGTGAAGTACCACTTTAGCCGGCTTAGCTCAGTTGGTAGAGCATCTGATTTGTAATCAGAGGGTCGAGGGTTCAACTCCTTTAGCCGGCATTTTTTGCGAAAGTAGTTCAGTGGTAGAACATCACCTTGCCAAGGTGGGGGTCGCGGGTTCGAATCCCGTCTTTCGCTTACTAGTTCAACTAGTGAGGTCATTCGTAAGAATGAAAAGCTGTTCTAATGCCGGGGTGGCGGAACAGGTAGACGCACAGGACTTAAAATCCTGCGGTGAGTGATCACCGTGCCGGTTCGATTCCGGCCCTCGGCACCATTTGCACCCATAGCTCAATTGGATAGAGTACTTGACTACGAATCAAGGGGTTAGAGGTTCAAGTCCTCTTGGGTGCATTTCTTTTGAAAAAAAGAATAACTCAGTAACGGGAAGTAGCTCAGCTTGGTAGAGCACTTGGTTTGGGACCAAGGGGTCGCAGGTTCGAATCCTGTCTTCCCGATTGAAATTTTGGGGCCTTAGCTCAGCTGGGAGAGCGCCTGCCTTGCACGCAGGAGGTCAGCGGTTCGATCCCGCTAGGCTCCACTTTTTATAAAATTTCATCTTTATTACCTTATTATTATGGCGGTGTAGCTCAGCTGGCTAGAGCGTCCGGTTCATACCCGGGAGGTCGGGGGTTCGATCCCCTTCGCCGCTATTATTATTTTTTAAAGATCTTGGACCTTTAGCTCAGTTGGTTAGAGCAGACGGCTCATAACCGTCCGGTCGTAGGTTCGAGTCCTACAAGGTCCATTAATCGGTTAAGATTAAAGTAACCTTGTATCATTATGGAGGATTACCCAAGTCCGGCTGAAGGGAACGGTCTTGAAAACCGTCAGGTGTGTAAAAGCACGCAAGGGTTCGAATCCCTTATCCTCCTTTTTTAAAATGATTCATTTATATTATCGCGGGGTGGAGCAGTTGGCAGCTCGTCGGGCTCATAACCCGAAGGTCACAGGTTCAAGTCCTGTCCCCGCAATTTATCTTTTGAAAAAAAGGTAGTTTTAAAAGTAAAGGTCTCGTGGTGTAGGGGTTAACATGTCTGCCTGTCACGCAGAAGATCGCGGGTTCGATTCCCGTCGAGACCGTTTTTGCGAGTGTAGTTTAGTGGTAAAACCACAGCCTTCCAAGCTGTTGATGCGAGTTCGATTCTCGTCACTCGCTTTTTTTATGGGCCTATAGCTCAGCTGGTTAGAGCGCACGCCTGATAAGCGTGAGGTCGATGGTTCGAGTCCATTTAGGCCCATTGAATAATTTTATAAATCAATAATTATTTTAGTTGTTTTGGGGAAGTACTCAAGTGGCTGAAGAGGCGCCCCTGCTAAGGGTGTAGGTCGTTAACGCGGCGCGAGGGTTCAAATCCCTCCTTCTCCGTATTTTTATTATTGTTAGTTTTCAAGGCCCGTTGGTCAAGCGGTTAAGACACCGCCCTTTCACGGCGGTATCACGGGTTCGATTCCCGTACGGGTCATAAACAATTTTGTTTAATTTAATAGCATCATCTTATCAGTCTTATGGAGGATTACCCAAGTCCGGCTGAAGGGAACGGTCTTGAAAACCGTCAGGTGTGTAAAAGCACGCAAGAGTTCGAATCTCTTATCCTCCTTTTTTAAAATGATTCATTTATATTATCGCGGGGTGGAGCAGTTGGCAGCTCGTCGGGCTCATAACCCGAAGGTCACAGGTTCAAGTCCTGTCCCCGCAATTTATCTTTTTAAAAAAGATAATTTTAAATGCAAAATTGGTCTCGTGGTGTAGGGGTTAACATGTCTGCCTGTCACGCAGAAGATCGCGGGTTCGATTCCCGTCGAGACCGTTTAATTTAATACTTGGCCTGGTAGCTCAGTTGGTAGAGCACTTGATTGAAGCTCAAGGTGTCGGCAGTTCGATTCTGTCCCAGGCCACTTTTTAATGCGGGTGTAGTTTAGTGGTAAAACCACAGCCTTCCAAGCTGTTGATGCGAGTTCGATTCTCGTCACCCGCTTTTTTTTTTTGGGCCTATAGCTCAGCTGGTTAGAGCGCACGCCTGATAAGCGTGAGGTCGATGGTTCGAGTCCATTTAGGCCCATTGTACTACAATTTAGAACGGCCCGTTGGTCAAGCGGTTAAGACACCGCCCTTTCACGGCGGTATCACGGGTTCGATTCCCGTACGGGTCATAAAAATAAGCCGAATAAAAAGGATAAGAGGAAACTTCTCTTATCCTTTTTTGATTCAATAATTTTTAGTAGTTCTACGTCAAGTAACGTAGGTGAAGAATAATAGTCTTGTCATTTCAATAGTTCAGGCAGATTTCATGGCTTGCGTTAAGCATCCATGGAACCTGTTTCTTTAAGAGAATAGCCTCAAAAAGTATAAATGAAGAGCATTATACTAAAAGAGATAAAAAAAGAAATGGCACAGAGTTGCAAAGTTCTTTGTGTTAATTTAGCTGAAATCGATTTTTTTTTGGAAAAAACTAATTGAACGACTTTAACAGTAAAAGGTAAAGTAAGTATAAAGATAAATGATAGGCTCTTGAAAGTAGGAATAAAAGAGATGAAACTGACTGCATAGATCAGAATTAGTAAATATAAAACGATACGTTGAAAGTGTTTGTGATCTAAAAAAAGATTGTTTGGATCATGGTCGTTCAACTGTCCATTAATTTTTGTATAGTTTAATTGAAGTTTTCCCAGCTCAACTAAAAAGACCATTAGTATTAATGGAATACTCCAATAAAAAAGTGTATTAGGGATGAAATTTGCTTGAACAAAAAAACTTAGGTAGGTTAATATACCACCCTTAAATACACTAGAAAAAAATAACATCAGCCACGAATAACCCTGTTTAACAAGATAAAATTGTAAATGAATCACCAAACTATAAAAGAAACATAACAATCCTACTAAATAATGAATGTTGTAAGCAAAGTAATAGATGAGCAGTAAATTTAATACTTCAAAGATAAGAAATGGAATATGATTAAATGAAAAAGGTGATTTAATCGTTTTAAATAAAAAATTTCCTAATAAGTGATTAAAAAAAATAAAACTATACAATAGGAGAAAACGTATAAAATTAAATGAACTATACTGACTAGCATAAAGTGTACCTATTAATAAATAAGAGAAAGGAACAACGAGAACTAAAAATAAAGGATGATAAAGATAATGTGTAACAGTTTTATAAATAGAGTGCACCAATGAAAAAACTCCTTTTAATGATTTGTCTAATCTTATTTTACCTAAAAAAGGGATAATGGTATAGAGAAATGAAGAATAAATAAGCTGAACGGCTAGAAAGTATGATGATTTTGATCAAATTCACTAATTTTAGTAGATTTAATACTAATAAAGTACGAATTATGGTAAAATGTATAAGGTTTGCAAATCGGATTCCCGAGAGGATTCACTTTAGAAGTGGAGAAGCCTTGTAACCGAAAATTTAAAGGGGGAACAAAGTAATGACAGAAAGAAGATTATTTACTTCTGAATCTGTTTCAGAAGGACATCCAGATAAAATAGCTGATCAAGTCAGTGATGCTATATTGGATGCAATTTTAACAAAAGATCCGGACGCACGCGTTGCTTGCGAAACGATTGTAACAACAGGTTTAGTATTAGTGGCGGGAGAAATCTCTACTACAACATATGTTGATATCCAAAAAACAGTACGTGATACGATTCGTGAAATCGGATATACAAGAGCTAAATATGGTTTTGACGCAGATACGTGTGCTGTAATTGTATCTATTGACGAACAATCAAGAGACATTGCTCAAGGTGTTGATGAGTCTATTGAATCTAAAGAAACGAATCAAGATGAGTTAGATCAAATCGGTGCAGGGGACCAAGGATTAATGTTTGGTTTTGCTGTAAACGAAACTCCTGAATTAATGCCATTGCCCATTTCTTTGAGCCATCGTTTAACAAAACGGTTATCTATCGTTAGAAAAGAAAAGTTGGTCTCTTACTTAAGACCAGATGCGAAAGCTCAAGTTACGGTAGAATATGATGAAAATAACAAACCATTGCGTGTTGATACTATTGTTATCAGTACACAGCATCATCCTGATGTAACCTATGAATTATTGAAAAAAGATATGATTGAACTTGTCATTAAACATGAGATACCTAGTGAGCTATTAGATGAAGATACTAAGTACTTTATTAATCCAACTGGGCGTTTTGTTATTGGCGGACCACAAGGAGATGCCGGATTAACAGGACGTAAAATTATCGTGGACACTTATGGTGGCTATGCTCGTCATGGCGGTGGAGCTTTCTCTGGGAAAGATCCTACAAAAGTCGATAGATCAGCAAGTTATGCTGCTCGTTATATTGCGAAAAATATTGTAGCTGCCAAATTTGCGGATAAATGTGAAGTTCAATTGGCTTATGCAATCGGAGTAGCACACCCAGTCTCTATTTCTATTGATACATTTGAAACTGGAACCATTTCAGAATCAAAATTAATTGAAGCAGTACGAGCTAATTTTGATTTGAGACCGGCTGGAATTATCAAAATGTTGGATTTACAAAGACCAATTTATAAACAAACTGCAGCATATGGTCACTTTGGACGTACCGATATTGACTTAACTTGGGAACATACGGATAAAGTTGACGATTTAAAATTATTTTTAGCTAAATAATATAAAAATAAAGAGATGACGCTAAGCTGTCATTTCTTTATTTTTTTCAATAGCTATTAATAAAGGTGGATTGTTTTTTTGATTTAAAAAGTCATAACGTAAAACCGTGTAATCTGTTTGAGAAAGTGTTTGGACATAATTAAGCACACTTTTTTTTTCTTCTTTTCCGCCCTCGTGACCATAATAAACAACGAGTAAAAGCAATCCTCCTTTTCTTAGGCGAGGCAAAATTTCTTTGATGGCGATTAATGTAGTTTCAGCTTTTGTAATAATAGTCTTATCACCTTTAGGCAGATAGCCTAAATTAAAAACAGCTCCAGCTAAAAGAGTATTTTTAGGCAGTACAGAACTAAGCGTCTCATGACCTTGTTGAAATAACACAACTTGATCCGCTAAGCCAGTTAAGAGTAGTTTTTCTTTGGTTTTTTTTATGGCTTCTTCTTGTAAGTCAAAGCCATAAACTTTCCCAGTGTTACCTACTAACGTTGCTAATAGAACTGTGTCATTCCCACTTCCTATTGTGGCATCGATAACAATATCCCCAGGTATAAGAGTATTTTTTAATAAAGTATGACTATAGTGTAGAGCATTTTCAAGCATGATTATTCATCCTTCCTATCCGATCAATGAATGGACTTATTTATTCTATTTTATCATTTATAAATAAATATGGAATAATCAAAAAAGAAGGAAATTGGAGTGAGACGTCAATTTCCTTCTTTCTATTTAAATAATCTTGTTTAGGGGTCTATATGGCTAAAATGTAGTCTTTTTAATTCTGTTAATTTTTTTTAGTTTAATAGAGTAAAAGGCTGCAGAAAGAGCAAACCAAGAACCTGCTAAACAAAATCCAGCAACTACATCAGAAGGAAAATGTACCCCCAAGTAAATACGACTTAAACCAACAATACTAACAATGAGTACGGTTATTAAACAAGTTAACCACTTAATCCATTTTTTTTGAGTGAAGTGGATGATCAAAAAAGCAATTCCACCATAACAAATTAAGGAAGCCATAGAATGACCGCTTGGAAAACTATAACCGTCTTGTAAAACCAAATGTTCAATAGTTGGCCGAGTTCTCTGGAAAAAGAATTTTACGACTTGATTTAAGAGCCCAGCTCCTAGAGCAACATGTAAAATAAACCAATATGCTGTTTTAGTATCTTTCTTTTGCCAAATAAAATAAAGACTGACGATCAACGTAAGAAGTACAATAAAAAAGGTTCCACCCATATCGGTTATAAATGAATAAAAAGCAGTGCTTTTAGGAGAACGATTCATTAAGATAGGAGAGGCGATAAAGTGGTCAAACACATTGATCCACTCAGCTTGCTGTGCGACTCCATATGCAAGTACACTAAAAGGAATGAGTAACACTAGACACAATAAAAAATAATTCGAGGTAAAAAAAGATGTTTTAGATTTCATAATTTTTCTCATACTTTCTATAAATTGGATATACTTATTGAAAAAATAAGTTTAGCATATTCTACGTATAGAATAAACTAAAAGTATTAAACAGAACAAAGACTATCAGTAAAAAAATAATAACTTTTTTTAAAATTCACACTTTCTTATCTCTTTTTTAATAGTTGAAGAATATACTAAATGTAGTAGGTTAAGGGAGTGAAATACATGCTAATTGATGACAGTGAATATGTTCAACTAATAGGGACGTGTCAAATTAAGAGCATTCAATTTCCAAAAATTTTAGTACAAACAGAAAATGGAAAGAGCCTAGTGCTTAATACAACCAAACAACAACAAACAGATTCGGTGTTTTGGGACGCTATTATAGATATTATTGCAGCTGATCTTTGGATACCATACAATAAAGATACATACTTTTTGTTGCAACAAGATTGGATAACAGATACTTCTTTTGCTTAAATGATAAATGAGTCGAATCAACCTAATGTCACTATACATTTAGGTTGATTTTTTTGTCTATTTTAGTGAAACGCTATATGTGTATATTACGGTTGTGTAACGTATATTAAAAAAAGGTCTTCTACTTAACTTAACCTTCCATTCTATCTATGGGAAAGATATAATAAAATAGCAAGTGCTTTACAATAAAGTAGACCTTGAGAATGATTAAAGAATAAAAGTAGGAGGTACTCACTTTGGAAAAAACAAGAAAAGAAAGAATTTCAGCTGAAAAAAATAAAAAAAGTTTTGATCAATCAGGATATACTAATGGATTGATGAAAAAAGGCACAGCTGTTTTTAGCACAACTTTATTAGTGAGTTTACTAGCATTTCCAACTTTTTCTGCATCAGCTAGCGCAAATGAATTAGCTGATACAAGTAGTAAAAAATTGGAAGAAACGCTTGAACATAACAGCAATGTAACTAATGTAACCGAAGAAGCAACCACAAAGACAGCTGTAGAAACGGACAGTAGCGAGTACATATCACAAGACGATTTAATTGAGAAAGAACAAAAAATTAAAGAATTAAAAACTATTATATCTACAGAAGATTTTGAAACTTTAAAATTTGACGAATTATCAGTTGAAGAAATTGATGAATTAATTTTAACTGCTCTAGAAAAATTAACAGAAGAATCAAATGAAGAAATAGAAAATGAAGCAGGTACCGGAATAACTGATGAGTTAAATGATTCTACTACTGAACCAACCGAGGCAGTTAAAGATGAAAGCGATGTTTCAGAAGAAGATACAGCCGAAGAAATTGAAGTGTTAAAACCAGAAGTAGTAGAGGAATCACTTGAGATTGAGGATACTATTTCAAAAGATGAATCTGAAAAAGTAGTAGAAGAAGAAATTGATCTTGTTGCTGAACCGAGCGAATCAGAAGTTGTAGAACTACCAAATGAAATTGAAAAAGATGTACCAGTAGTAGAAGCAATTGAAGCAGTAGAACAAGAAATTATAGAACCAGAAGTTGCAGAACTTCCAAACGAAGCTGAACCTAGTATTCCAGAAGAAGCAGAAGATACGGTTGAAACTATTGTAGAATCTGAAGAACCAGTAGTAGAAGAACCGACAATTGTAAAAGAAGAGGTTAAAAAGGAAGTTGTAAAAGAAACGGTTAAAGCCAAGGTAGTTGCTCCGAAAACTACAACGACTTCGGCTAAAACAACTGCAGTTACTTCAAAAGTTGCAACGACTTCAGCTAAAACAACAGCAGTAGCAACAACTTCTGTAGCAACAGCAAAAACGTACACAGTAAAATCGGGAGATACACTAAATAAAATTAGTAAAGCCAATAATGTGACTGTAGCAAACTTGAAAAAATGGAACAATTTGTCTTCAGATTTAATTAAAGTTGGACAAGTTTTAGCATTAAATGAAGCAGCAGCCAAGAACGTAACAACTCCAACGCCTTCTAAAACAAATGACTCTATTGCAAATGCAACAACACCAGCTGGTTTTGTTAATGCTATTGCCTCTTATGCAAAGCAAGTTGCAGCTAAAAATGATTTATATGCTTCTGTTATGATTGCACAAGCAGCTTTAGAAAGTGGCTATGGCAGCAGTAAACTAGCAACTAGTCCAAACTACAATCTATTTGGTATCAAAGGAAGCTACAACGGAAATACAGTTACGATGTATACTTCTGAATGGAGTTCTTCAACAGGCTGGATTTACATTCCGCAAAACTTTAAGAAATACCCGTCTTATGCTGAGTCTTTACAAGATAATGCAAATTTAATAAAAAATGGAACTTCATGGGATCATGGCTATTATTCTGGAGCTTGGGTAAGTAATTCATCAAATGCATTTGAGGCAACAGCTTGGTTACAAGGGCGTTATGCGACGGACCCAACTTATGCATCTAAATTAAATGCTATTATAAATGCATATAACTTAACACAATATGATACAAAATCTTCAGGAGGATCAACAACAACTCCTGAATCAAATGATAATTCTTCAACAACACCAAGCACTGGAAATACAGGGTCGTCGAATACAGGCGAAACGTCATATACTGTAAAATCTGGTGACACTTTAACAGGTATTGGTTCAAAATACGGCGTATCTGTGTCAAACTTGAAATCATGGAACAACTTAAAATCAGATACGATTTATGTGAATCAAACGTTGACGATTAAAGGAGGTTCAACTTCAGGCGGATCAACGATAACACCAAGTACACCAAGTACAGGAAACACAAGCAGCACATCGTACACAGTCAAATCAGGTGACACATTGACAGCTATTGCATCAAAATACGGTGTATCTGTGTCAAACTTGAAAACATGGAACAACCTAAAATCAGATACAATTTATGTGAATCAAACGTTGACGATTAAAGGCGGTTCAACTTCAAGCGGATCAACGACAACACCAAGTACACCAAGTACAGGAAACACAAGCAGCACATCGTACACAGTGAAATCAGGTGACACATTAACAGGTATTGGTTCAAAACATGGTGTATCTGTAGCGAACTTGAAAACATGGAGCAACTTAAAATCAGATACAATTTATGTGAATCAAACGTTGACAATCAAAGGCGGTTCAACTTCAAGCGGATCAACGACAACACCAAGTACAGGAAACACAAGCAGCACATCGTATACTGTAAAATCTGGAGATACGTTAACAGGTATTGGTTCAAAACATGGTGTATCTGTAGCGAACTTGAAAACATGGAACAACCTAAAATCAGATACGATTTATGTGAATCAAACGTTGACGATTAAAGGCGGTTCAACTTCAAGCGGATCAACGACAACACCAAGTACACCAAGTACAGGAAACACAAGCAGCACATCGTACACAGTGAAATCAGGTGACACATTAACAGGTATTGGTTCAAAACATGGTGTATCTGTAGCGAACTTGAAAACATGGAACAACTTAAAATCAGATACAATTTATGTGAATCAAACGTTGACAATCAAAGGCGGTTCAACTTCAAGCGGATCAACGACAACACCAAGTACAGGAAACACAAGCAGCACATCGTATACTGTAAAATCTGGAGATACGTTAACAGGTATTGGTTCAAAACATGGTGTATCTGTAGCGAACTTGAAAACATGGAACAACCTAAAATCAGATACGATTTATGTGAATCAAACGTTGACGATTAAAGGCGGTTCAACTTCAATCGGATCAACAACACCAAGTACGCCAAGTACAGGAAACACAAGCAGCACATCGTACACAGTAAAATCTGGTGATACGTTAACAGGCATTGGTTCAAAACATGGTGTATCTGTAGCGAACTTGAAAACATGGAACAACCTAAAAACAGATACGATTTATGTGAATCAAACGTTGACGATTAAAGGTGATTCAACTTCAGGCGTATCAACGACAACACCAAGCACACCAAGTACACCAAGCACAGGGAATACGAGCACCACGTCAAACACTGTGAAATCAGGTGACACATTGACAGCTATTGCATCAAAATACGGTGTATCTGTGTCAAACTTGAAAACATGGAACAATCTAAAAACAGATACGATTTATGTAAACCAAGCATTAACGATTAAAGGCGGTTCAACTTCAGGCGTATCAACGACAACACCAAGTACACCAAGCACAGGGAATACGAGCACCACGTCACACACTGTGAAATCAGGTGACACATTGACAGCTATTGCATCAAAATACGGTGTATCTGTAGCAAACTTGAAAACATGGAACAACCTAAAAACAGATACGATCTATGTGAACCAAGCATTAACGATTAAAGGCGGTTCAACTTCAGGTAGTACAACGACAACACCAACTAGTGTAAATATGCATAAAGTCGTCAGTGGCGATACTCTTTGGGATATTGCTCAAAAATATAGTATGTCTATTTCAGATTTGAAATCAGCGAACTACTTAAAATCAGATGTTATATTTGTTGGTCAGTCTTTGATTATCAAATAATCATAAAAGGAGACTCAACATAAAATTTGAGTCTCCTTTTATGTTGCAAGATAACTAAAAAGGGAGTGAAGATGATGATTATTACGACAACAACTTCTGTTGAAGGTTTTGAAATTTCTTCTTATGAAGGAATTGTATTTGGTGAAGTTATCTCTGGTATCAATATGTTTAAAGATATGGGTGCGGGTTTGCGAAACATGTTTGGTGGACGCTCTCAAGGTTATGAGAACGAATTATTAGAAGCTCGTAGTAAAGCATTAGAGGAAATGGAAATAAGAGCTGACGAACAAGGAGCAGATGCTATTGTAGGGGTTAAAATGGACTATGAGACATTAGGATCAGACAATGGTATGATTATGGTTACCTGTAGTGGAACAGCAGTGAAGCTTAAAACAGTTAAATAGTAGACGAATAGTTGAATTGAAAAGAGGCTTTATAGATCAACTGTTAGTTTTTCTTATTGCTCCTATAGTCAATTTTTGTTAAAATGAAAACAATAGTAAAAAACAGTGAAAAGGAATAGTAGAAACGATTTTTTTTTGAGAGAGTGCATGGGTGGTGGAAATGCATAAAAAAGACTTTCGAACTCGCCTTTAGAGTTGCTTTGTTGAAAAAAAGTAGACAAAGACGTAACGCCTGCGTTAAGGGTATGAGGAGTCTTCAATTATTCTATTAGCAAGAAAATGATTGTAGAAAACATAGGTGGTACCACGATAATCAATTGTTTAGTCGTCCTATGAGTACAGATAGTTATCTGCATTCATAGGGCGATTTTTTGTTTTTAAAAAGAGATGAAAGAGGGATAAATATGAGTTTTAATCATAAAACGATTGAAAAAAAATGGCAAAAATATTGGGCATCTAATAATACATTCCGTACAACAGAAGATGCTGAGAAGAAAAATTTCTATGCATTGGATATGTTTCCTTACCCATCTGGACAAGGATTACATGTAGGGCATCCAGAGGGGTATACTGCGACTGATATTCTTTCTCGTATGAAACGAGCTCAAGGATTTAACGTACTGCACCCAATGGGATGGGATGCATTTGGACTTCCGGCTGAGCAATATGCACTGGATACTGGAAATGATCCAGCTGAATTTACAGCTCACAATATCGAAACGTTCCGCCGTCAAATCAATTCATTAGGATTCAGCTATGATTGGGAGCGCGAGATAAATACAACAGATCCTGACTATTACAAATGGACACAATGGATTTTCACTAAATTGTATGAAAAAGGTCTAGCTTATGAAGCAGAGGTAGCTGTTAACTGGTGTCCGGCTCTAGGAACTGTACTAGCTAATGAAGAAGTGATTGATGGAAAAAGTGAACGAGGAGGACATCCAGTTTACCGTAAACCAATGAAACAATGGATGCTGAAAATTACAGTTTACGCTGACCGTTTGTTGGATGATTTAGAGTTAGTAGATTGGCCTGAAAGTATCAAGGACATGCAACGCAATTGGATTGGAAAATCGATTGGAGCAAATGTTGACTTTAAAGTTAAAGGAACGGATCATAAGTTTACTGTCTTTACGACACGACCGGATACATTATTTGGAGCAACTTACAGTGTATTGGCTCCAGAATTAGATTTAGTTAAACAAATTACTACACCGGAACAAGAAGCAGAAGTTAACGCCTATATTGAAAAAGTTAGCTTGAAAAGTGATTTAGATCGTACAGATTTAAACAAAGATAAAACAGGCGTGTTTACAGGTGCCTATGCAGTTAATCCAGTAAATGGGAAAGAAATCCCAATTTGGATTGCAGATTATGTCTTGGCTTCATATGGAACAGGTGCAATTATGGCCGTCCCAGCACATGATGACCGCGATTACGAATTTGCTAAAACGTTTGGACTGGAAATCATCCCAGTACTTGAAGGTGGAGATGTAGCAAATACTGCATTTACAGAAGATGGTCCGCACATCAATTCTGGCTTTTTGGATGGTCTTGGCAAAGAAGAAGCAATTGAAAAAATGAATGAATGGCTAGAAGAAAATGGTGTTGGTAAAAAAGAAACGACTTATCGTTTGCGTGACTGGCTATTTGCTCGTCAGCGTTATTGGGGTGAACCTATTCCTGTTATACATTGGGAAGATGGCACATCAACAACATTACCTGAATCTGAATTGCCATTGATATTGCCTAAAACAGATGAAATCAAGCCAAGCGGAACAGGAGAATCTCCATTAGCAAACATTACTGAATGGGTAAATGTAGTAGATCCTGAAACAGGAATGAAAGGCCGTCGCGACACAAATACAATGCCACAATGGGCTGGAAGTTCATGGTACTTCTTGCGTTTTATCGATCCTAAAAATAAAGAAATGCTGGCTGATCCTGAAAAGCTGAAACAGTGGCTTCCAGTTGATATTTATATTGGTGGAGCTGAGCATGCGGTGTTGCATTTATTGTACGCACGTTTCTGGCATAAATTCCTTTACGATATCGGCGTAGTTTCAACAAAAGAACCATTCCAAAAATTATACAATCAAGGAATGATATTAGGTGGAAATAATGAAAAAATGTCTAAATCAAAAGGAAATGTTGTAAATCCTGATGATGTTGTCGAAAAATTTGGGGCAGATACATTACGCATGTACGAAATGTTTATGGGACCGTTAGATGCTTCGATTGCTTGGAGCGAAAATGGGCTTGAAGGAAGTCGTAAATTCCTGGATCGCGTATGGCGCTTGATCATGGATGAAAATGGTAAAGTTCGTGACCGCATCACGACATTCAATGATGGATCTCTAGATGTGGTTTATCATCAGACTGTCAAAAAAGTAACGGAAGATTTTGAACACTTACGTTTTAATACGGCTATTTCTCAAATGATGGTTTTTGTTAATGAAGCTTATAAAGCAACTGCTTTACCAGTAGATTATATCAAAGCTTTTGTTCAATTACTGGCACCGATTGCTCCGCATATGGGAGAAGAGCTATGGGCTAATTTAACTCATAGTGGTGAAAGTATTTCTTATGTTGCTTGGCCATTGTTTGATGAAAAATTCTTAGTTGAAGATGAAATCGAGGTTGTTTTCCAAGTAAATGGAAAGTTAAAGGCAAAAGCTCAAGCTTCAAAAGAAATTTCTAAAGAAGACTTGGAAACATTAGCTATGAATAATGAAAAAATCAAAGAAGCGATTGAAGGGAAAACAATCCGTAAAGTCATTGTTGTTCCTGGAAGATTGGTAAATATTGTAGCAAACTAACTATTTTTTATGGACGACACTCTAGTGTTATCACACGTATAGGAAAGGAGATGAGACTTTGGTCTTGTCTCCTTTTCACTTATCTAAACTGAATAGATTTTAATTTTTCTTAAAGTTCTGTTTTAAAGGTTCATTGAGCATTGCAACCCACTTACTTAAGAAGTAAAATAGAGCTTGATATACAAAAGGATGAGAGTAGGTTTATGAGTCATGTCAAAAGACACAGTCAGTGATAATAAAATCGAACAACCAATAAAAGAAATAAGTTCCAAAGATAAAATGATTAATGGATCAGCTTGGATGACAGGTGGAAGTATTTTATCCAGATTATTAGGAGCTCTCTACATCATTCCTTGGATGGCTTGGATGGGGAATCAAGATATAGCAGAATCTGCGAATGCTCTTTATACGATTGGGTATACTCCTTATGCATTATTTTTAAACATTGCAACAGCTGGTGTTCCATCGGCAATTGCTAAACAAGTTGCTTACTATAATAGCTTGAATGAATATGAAATAAGTCGGAATATTTACAAAAAAGGATTACAGATCATGGCGATTACAGGTGTTGTATCTGCATTGGTCATGTATGTTGCGGCACCATTTATAGCAGCAAGCAGCCCGAATATATCGGTTGATAATGCAACACAAGTTATTCGATCGCTAAGCTGGGCATTACTTATTATTCCTTGTATGAGTGTGACACGTGGGTACATCCAAGGACATCATGTAATGAAGTATTCAGCTATTTCACAATTTATTGAACAATTAGCGCGTGTTATTTTTATGCTTGCTGCCGTTTTCTTGATCCGTCAAGTATGGAACGGTTCAGTAGTAAATGCTGTTGCAGCTTCTACTTTTGCAGCCGTTATTGGAGCTGTATTTAGTATTGGGTACTTATTTTACATTATCTGGCGTAAAAAGCCCGAGTTGGATGAAAGAGCAGGCCAGAGCTTGAATAAAGTTTCTATCTCCACAACTGAAATTTTTAAATCCATTATTCGTACAGCTGTTCCATTTATTATTATTGGTTCAGGTATTACCCTTTTTCAAATGATCGATCAATTTACTTTCCAACAAATTATGACGTCTATTTCTGAGTTATCGCCAAAACAAATTGTAAATAATTACGGTGTGGCTTCAGGTAACGTCAATAAGTTAATTATGATCGTCATTTCCTTTGGAGGATCAATGGCTATTACTTCGGTGCCACTGATTTCTGAACTGGTCGCTAAAAATGATTTGAACAAAATCGCCCGCCAAATTAGTGATAGCTTACAATTATTTTTCTTTATCATGCTGCCTGCTTCCATTGGCATGATGATAGTAGCCGAACCTTTATATACAGTTTTCTATGGGCATAGTGATTTTGGGACTACAGTATTACAAGTTGCTTCTTTCATGAGTTTATTTTTAGGTTTGTTTGTCCTGATGGGATCAACCATGCAAGCTGCAAATCAAACAAGACCTGCACTTTGGGCTCTTGTAATTGGGTTAGTCGTAAAATTAGGCATGCAATATCCAATGCTGGCATTAGCTGGTACGAACGGGATGTTCCTATCTAATATATTTGGATTTGGCGTTACAGTCTTATTAATGCTAAGAAAGATGTACAAGGTTACTCGTTTTGATGTCGGATTGATTTTCAGACGTGTTTTATTGATGCTGATCATTACTTTAGCAATGGCTGTGGTCACTTTTGCAGTTAAAGAAGTTCTTTACTTAGTGATTGATCCAAAAAATAGGACTAGTGCACTTCTAGTAATGGGTATTTCAGCGGGATTTGGTGGACTTGTTTACATGTATGCCTCTTTAAAAACTCGTTTAGCGGATCGTTTATTAGGAGCTCGTGTTGCGAATATGAGAACCAAGCTGCGCATTAAATAATAGGAACTAGTTGGAACCCAAAAGGCTTCAACTAGTTCTTTTACTTGAATCATATGAAATTGGAGGAGCGTAAATGCGATTAGATAAATTACTAGCCAATATGGGCTTTGGCACAAGAAAAACAGTGAAAACTGTATTAAAATCAAAAGAAGTAACGGTAAATGGAACGATTGAAAAAGAGGGTAAAACGCAAGTAGATCCAGATAAAGATGTTATTGTTGTTTCAGGAGAAGCTGTTCATTACCAAGAATTTGTCTACTTTATGATGCATAAACCTCAAGGAGTTGTCAGTGCAACAACAGATAATTTACATGAAACAGTGATTGATTTGCTCCAGCCACAAGATCAAGTGTTGGATCCGTTTCCAGTTGGAAGGTTAGATAAAGATACAGAAGGATTATTGTTGTTAACTAATGATGGAACGTTAGCGCATAACTTACTCTCGCCAAAAAAACATGTGGATAAGTGTTATGAAGCGATTATAGAAGGTTTAGTGAATGAACAAGACATTCAGGCTTTTAAGGATGGCATCACTCTGAATGACGGGTTTATCTGTCAATCAGCTCAGTTAGAAATCGTATCTACAGATAGTGAAAAAAAACAAACTCTTATTAAAGTCACGATACATGAAGGTAAATTTCATCAAGTAAAACGTATGTTTGAAGCAGTAGGTAAATCGGTTAGTTACTTAAAGCGTTTGTCAATGGGCAAGTTGCAACTAGATGAAACAGTAAAGATAGGCAAGTATAGGCCTCTAACAAAAGAAGAATTAGAGTCGTTAATTGATGCATAAGAAAAAAGGGAAATACAACAAATAGTGTTGACAGCATAAAATAAATTTCTTCTGGAATGAACGATTTTGCTTGTGGAAAGCCTTGGAACCGTCTGAAGCCAAGGACGTCTTCAGACTTTCAAGCCTCAAACAAAACGTACTCGCTGAAGCGCTAACGCTTTATCATTCGCATTGAATTCAATGCAAGCTACAAGCAAAGTCTATTCCTCTAGAAATTTCGTATCATTAATGTAATTAAGCTATCCACACTAAAAATTATTGAACCGAAAAAAGAGGAAGCTGAGATAAATCTCAACTTCCTCTTTTTTTAATTCATCAGTAAAAATCTGATCTATCAGGTGATTCTGTAGGCGGAAAGTCGTCTTCAATTTCTAAGTCGCCATCAGTATTGATGCTGGGATCTAAATCAGTTTCGTCATAATCAAATTCTAAATGTTGATTTCTAATAGAGCGTGGTTGACGTTCACCACGGGCTAAATCAGAAGGCTCATCTTCAAGGTAGACATCTGTTGGATAAATACCTGCTGTATCTTCTTCCATAGTATCGGTCTCAATAGGGTAGTGTGTGACTCTATTGCCGGCAATAGATGTTTCATTATCTAGAAGAACAACAATGTTACCTTGTTCAATAGCATCTTTATAGTCCGAAAAACTATCTTCACGATGTTTCAATGAATAAAGTTTTGTATCTTCATCAGCACCTGAAGAGAAAACTGCTTTTATTTTATCTCCTAATGAGTTTTCAGTAGTTGATTTAGAAGGCGGAACAAATACATCTATATCGGTTTGATTGCGAATGGATTGGCTGATTTTAGCATTTGTCACTAGCGTAATTGAATCCTTTAAACTTCCTTCAGATAAAAGTTGATTAACTTTTTGCAATGCTGCTGTTTCAGATGAGTAACTTCCAATAACGCTTTTTATCATATACACCACTCCTCTTTCTCCTATAATTGGTATTTAGTTATAGTGAGTATACTTGGAAAGAAAAGAGAATACAATTAATAAGGTAAGGCTAACTAATTGGAATAAAAAGAATGAATAAAATACCTATTCAACAAGAATCTAACTAGATTGATCAACACGTTTAAAAAATAAACTTCGTAGAAAATTCCTTCATTGCAAAAGGAATAGACTCGATAATTTGTGAAGGAAGCACAACATACTGTTTTTTAGCTAAATCATCTCCAAGTTTACTGTGTAGAAAAACAGCGGTAATAATCGCAAAACGATAATTTTTAAATTGAGCACTACAACCTGCTATCATACCGGCTAATGTATCTCCCATGCCACCAGTTGCCATTGCAGGATTTCCAGCACTGTTTTTCCAAACGTCATCTAAAAAATAAATTTCAGTTCGAGATTGTTTCAAAACTACAGTTGCTTTTAGTTCTTTTCTAGCTTGGACATTTAGGGTTTCATTTTGCTCAGCGGGCTTTAAGCGAGAGAGCTTTTGCCATTCTCCTAAATGAGGTGTGTACGTTGTTTTAGCTATAGGAGTTTTCAAATTATTTTTAGCCATTAAAGTTATGGCACTGCCGTCAATAATTAACCGCTGCTCTTTTGTGACACTCTCTAGAACAGATTTCAAAATAGCTAGTGATTCAGCAGAGAGACCTAGTCCAGGTCCAATGACAATCACTGTAGCTGTCGACAATTGTTTAAGCAAACGATCTTCATTGTACATATCAATGACCATCGCTTCGGGAAGCCGAGCGTGTAAAGCGACATGGTTCACCTTAGCCGTGGCCACTGTGACTAATCCAGCCCCACTGTAGACAGCTGCGCTAGCTGTGAGGATGATTGCTCCGCCCATATCTTCATTTCCGCCTATCACAAGTACACGTCCATAATCTACTTTGTGGCTATCTGTACTTCTTTTTGGAATCATGCCTTGAATTGTTTCTCTATTTATTTCTTTCACTTAAGACCCTCCATTAACGACAAATAAGTTGTAGTATGTTCCCATTGATTATAGAATGAATAGGTATTTTTTGCACGAATCTTTCTTTGTAGTGTGAGTGAAATAAAAATTAGGACTAGTCGTTGGTCTTAGAAACGAAAAGTGATATGATAGACGTGTTGATAAAATATTAAGGAGTGTTGTATAAATGGCAATTGATTGGAAAAAAGAAGCAGCTGCTCGAAAAGAAGATTTTTTAGCAGACTTAATAGAATTACTTAAAATTGACAGCGTCCGTGATGATAGTAAAGCTACAAATGATGCTCCAGTAGGTCCAGGACCAAAAGAAGCGTTAGAAGCATTCTTGGCTTTAGGAGAAAGAGATGGCTTTGTTACTAAGAACGTGGGAAATTTAGCTGGACATATTGAATACGGTGATGGAGACGAAACAATGGGTGTTTTTGCTCACGTGGATGTAGTACCCGTTGGAACAGGGTGGGAAACCGACCCATTCAGTCCTGTAATCAAAGATAACCGTGTCTATGCTCGTGGATCTAGTGACGATAAAGGACCAGGTGTGGCAGCCTATTATGCGTTGAAAATGATTAAAGATTTAGAACTGCCAATTTCTAAAAAAATTCGCTTTATTATTGGAACAGATGAAGAGAGCGGCTGGATGTGTATGGATCATTACTTAGCTCATGAACCAATTCCAGACTTTGGTTTTTCACCAGATGCAGAATTTCCTATTATTAACGGTGAAAAAGGAATCTTGACTGTCTATGTAAATACAAAAGGAAATAACAAAGGCGGAAAAAATGAGTTGATCAGTTTTGATGCTGGTTTGCGTGAAAATATGGTACCACAAGATGCTACTGCTATTTTTACAACTCAAGAAGCTGAACAAATTGAAAAAGACTTTTATAATTTTGTTGAAGTTTCTCCAATTACTGGAACGATTAAAATAATTGATGATCAAGTTGTGATCGAAGTAGGAGGAAAAGCGGCTCATGGTATGGCACCACATCTAGGGATTAATGCTGGAACTTATCTAGCTGCATTCTTAAATCGCTATTCATTTGGCGGAGATGCTAAAAACTTCTTACAACTGACAACAGACTATTTACACGAAGATACAAAAGCTGAAAAATTAGGATTGAACTATATCGATGACGTCATGGGAGATCTTACAATGAATTCAGGCGTATTTACGTTCACACCTGAAGATGGTGGAGTGATTGCAGTGAATCTGCGCTTCCCTAAAGGTGTAACACCTGAAGGAATCGAAATCAAAATGGAAAGCGAACTTGCAGAATTTGGAGTAACGCTTAGCCGAGGCAAAGAACAAATGCCGCATTATGTATCTGCTGAAGATCCACTAGTGAAAACATTGCTGGATGTTTATCAAAGACAAACTGGTCTAGAAGCTCATGAACAAACAATTGGCGGTGGAACATATGGACGATTGTTAGAGCGTGGAGTAGCTTATGGAGCAATGTTCCCTAACAGCATTGATACAATGCACCAAGCCAATGAGTTTATGGCTATTGATGACTTGATGAATGCAATGAGTATATACGCAGAAGCAATCTACGAACTCATTAAATAAACTATAAAAAACAAGATCTCATATAAGAGATCTTGTTTTTTTAAACTTTTAGTTTCAATTGTTGAGCTAGCTGGTACGTTTTTTCTAAGAGGATTTCTTCAGCATCAATGACAGGGAATTTCTTTAAAGGGTCATGGCTATTAGCAAGGGAGAGTTCGGTGCATCCAAGTAGTGTAATATCGCTTCCCAGCTGCTGAAATTCTTCGAGAATTTCTTGATAGAGTAAGTGATTGATAATAGATTGCTGTTTTATATAAGTATAAACTAATTCATTGATTTTATGTTGAAGTGTAGCATCGGGTAGGATAACTTCGTGCCCGTTAAAGATAAGTTCTTGTTCGTATAATTGACTGTCTAGTGTCCCTTGAGTCACCGCTAACCCAATTTTTTTTGTAGTATTAGAAGGAATCGTGGCTACTGTTTCTTTTATCATGTTGATGATAGGAATAGAGGTAGCATTTATCAAATCATTAATAAAATAATGGGCAGTGTTACAGGGGATAACAATAAAGTCAGGTTTCAAGATATTCAGTTGCTCAATATCTGCTAATAATGCGGGTAGCGGACTAGGGGCTGAGTTATCAAGGATATACAATGTTCGATCAGGAATTTCAGCGTGATTGAACAACATGTAATTAAAGAAATCTTGATCCTTTGTAGGGGTATGTTTTTTGTTTAATTCGACTAAAAAATTAGTGGTGGCCAATGTACCCATGCCGCCTAAAATAGCAAAGAAATTCTTCATGATTAAGACGACCTTTCTGTTATTAGATAGGATCATAAAGTTGAGGAGGTTGAGGGTAAACTTTAAATTTCTTGAAATAATTTAATGTAGCAATAGTAACATACAGTTTTCGTTTCATACTTGGTTCTTCTTGACTTGCTAAAGGATGGTAAACTTCTTTTGATTTATACAATTGTCTGACGATTTTTTTTAGTTCATTTGATTGAATGTTATCCAGTAATAATTTTTTTGGAACGGTAGAGTATAAAATTTGTTTATCTGCAACAGAATAGTCAATAGATTGATTTTCAATAAAATCTTTTACATAGTAAGTAGCGGTATTTTTCCCAGCAGCAGTCACATAATAGTTGCTGCGTCCAAGGCGGGCATTGAGTTCGAAAAATTTATACGTTTGATCACGCGAATCGTATTTGACATCATAATTAGAAAATCCAGTCCATCCTGTAGCTTTGACCAATTTTTTTACATCACGAACAATTTGATCATCTTTTTTTGTTAAAATAGCAAGGTGATTCCCAATAGCTGATGGAGTGTGGTCTTCAAGCAGCGTTTGGCCGAACGAAACAACTTTCACTTCACCTGTGCTATGAGAAGAATAAACAGTAGCAACTCCGACAAAGGAATCATCTCCTGCAATATACTCTTGCAAGATAATTTCATCATCGTATCCATTATCTTTGATGTTTTGGATGATCTTTTTGTAAGACTCTTGATTTTTACAAATATAAACCTTTTCTTTACCAGGGAAGTCAATTGAATGGTATTTCATACTATCAGCAGGTTTTATAATTATTGGAAAGTCAAATGGCAGTACTGCTTCATAATCAGTTATTACTAATGTCTTAGGGTATGGAACCCCTTCTTGTTCACAAATTTTATAAAAACTTGCTTTATTTGTTGCGGGATAAAAAAGTTCTTTATCCACATAAGGAATGACCCAGCTAACAGGAAATAAAATTTTATGATTGATGATCAATTCTACATAATTGTCTGTACTGGCCAGAACGATTTTTTTTGTGTTGGGATAGCGGTTTTCAATAGCGTTTAACAATTTGCCTAGTACTTCTGGTTGCATCATGTTAGGCTCAATTATAGGGTCAATAAATATAGAATGATCTATAGGTCCAGTAATCATCGTACATAAAACAAGCGAAGTTGTATTGTAAGCTTCATAAAATGACCTTGCTGTACTATAGGCACCTAGATTGCCTCCTAAAATAATTGGAATAAAAGGCTGTAATTCAATAGAAGTTGGCATGATTAAACAGTCCTTTCAAGGAAAAAGATAAAAGATAGGAAACTCAGAGGATATTAAACGAAGATAGAGGACTATTTTATAAAAACGGTTTCTTAAATGACAAAATTATAGCATAACTAGTTGATAAAAGCGAAAGATATGAAAGAGAGAAAATGATAAGAGTTTACTTTGTTGCTGGATTATGAAAAAATGATATCAGAGTGTTCGTATGATGAAAGAAAAGGAGGAGTTTTAGTGGATTTAAATTTAGCAGGTAAAACAGCTTTAGTGTTGGCATCTAGTCAAGGATTAGGTAAAGCAATAGCAACAGAATTAGTAAAAGAAGGAACAAATGTTATGTTAGCTAGTCGAGATGATGAAAAACTCCAAAAGGTTCAAAAAGAGTTGACAACCATTGGAAAAGGGAAGGTTGCCTTTTATCCCACCGATCTTACTGAGAATGAAGACATTCAACAACTTATAGAAGAAACACACAAAATTTTTGGCAAAATCGATATTTTGATTAATAATACTGGAGGACCACCCTCTGGTTCTTTTGAAGATTTCTCAGATGAAGATTGGGAAAATGCTTTTCATTTAAATTTACTAAGTTACATTCGAACGATTCGAGCAGTTTTGCCAGATTTAAAAGAAAACGGTGGAAAAATTATTAATATTGCCTCTTCTTCCATTAAACAACCAATTTCAAATTTGATTCTTTCGAATACTTTTCGTTTAGGAATTGTCGGTCTCAGTAAGACGTTAGCGGAAGAGTTAGGTCCATATAACATTTTAATCAATACGGTTGCGCCAGGGCGAATTGCAACAGATCGTATAACAACTCTAGATGAAATTACGGCTAAAAATAAAAATGTGTCTATGGAAGAAATTACAAAAGAAGCTCAAGAAGCTATTCCACTTGGACGTTATGGAACACCGGAAGAATTTGCAAAATTTGTTACTTTTCTTGTATCAGATGTAAATACGTACGTTACTGGATCATCTTTAATAATCGATGGTGGAAGCATCAAAGCGATTTAGTAAAGAGATTAGTTTTAAACTATCCAATTATGCTCAATATAGCCTAGATAGATTTTAAGCAGTTGAACGTTTTCAAGGAGGAAAGAAAATGTTGATAAGTGTCATCATGCCGGTATACAATACAAGTTCAACGCTAGGAGAAGCTGTGAAAAGTGTATTGCAGCAAAGGTATCCTGAATTTGAGTTGATCTTAATTAATGATGGTTCTTCAGATAGCTCCCCAGAAATATGTGATCTATTAGCGAAAACGGATAAGCGTATTAAAGTTGTTCATCAAGAAAATAAAGGCTTATCAGCAGCCAGAAATAAAGGGATAGAAGTAGCTTCAGGTGAATTTATTGCCTTTATTGACAGTGATGATCGATTTGATGAGGAGGCTTTTTTGAATTTTTATAAAGCGAGTATCCAATACAAAGGTATGACTTTATATATCATGAATTTTGATAAGGTATACGGCAGCATCAGTCTACCTAAAAAGAAAAGTAAAAAGAGAATTGTTGTTGAGCCCATTGAACTAATTGAACTGATTTTTAATTCTTCTGGAGTAGCTTTCTATACGTGGAACAAGATTTATCATCATAGTTTGTTTCAAAAAGTAACTTTTCCAGAGGGGAAAATTTTTGAGGATATTGTGACAACTTATCAATTAGCCAAAAATTCTAGTAAGACGGTCATAACAAACGAAATTGGCTATCATTACGTGAGAAGTTCAAATACAATCGTCAGTAGTAGCTTTTCGCCAGAATACTACGATATCCTAACCAAAACGGAACAATTATACGCATTACTAAAAATAGATTTTCCTGAGTTAAAACATTTGGGTTTGCAAAAACTGATGGAAAGTATGATTTCTGTAGGATATAAATTAAGTCAAGCTCCTGAGAATAATGATACTGAAGTTTTTAAACAGAGACTCCAGCAAGACATTGGACTTTATCAAGAAGACATCACTAACGATAAGAAAATACCACTTTATTATAAAGTAGGCATAAAATTGTTGCAGGGTGAGAGCAGTCTCTATAAAGAAAATGATAAAGATTCTTTAAAAAAGCGAATTATCGGGGATGCATCCGAGACAGAAGATAAGTCTTTGTAAGAAAAAGCAAATTTGTTAGTTATTTTGACTAAAATTTCAAAATAAATAACAATAACTATTTGTTTTTGGTAAACTATAAGAAATCATCTGCCTGAGGAGGCTGTAACAAATGCAAAATTATAAAACAAGAAAAGAATTAAAAAATGATACGAAAGCATTGTTTAAAGGAAGATGGAAAGATGCTATTTTATTAAATATTTTTCCAACAATAATTTCAATCGTTATTACGCTACTCTTTGCGGCTTTGGTGGTTGCGTTAGTTAATTACTCAGATGCGGGTTCTAATTATTGGTTAAATGATTCTATGATGTCTGACGATGGAAATGGAACAAGCAATATTGGTGGTGGAATTTTAACAACTTTCTTTACAGTGGGTATTTCATTTACCTTTTTAGATTGGTTTAGAAATCCCAGTATGGAGATTCAGCCAATAAAAATGGGGCTACAAGTATTTACGAAAAAATATTTTCTTAGAGTATTGTTGATTTATATTATATCTACAATTTTTACTACTTTATGGAGTTTGTTGTTTATTATTCCTGGAATCATAAAATCATATGCTTATTCTCAAGCTTACTTAATTTACAAAGATCGCTCTAATCTATCACCAAATGAAAAAATTTCTTCGCTAGACTGTATTACAGAAAGTAAAAACTTGATGAAAGGCAATAAATGGCGTCTATTCTTACTAGATCTAAGTTTTTTAGGTTGGGGTATATTATCCATTTTATCCTTAGGTATAGGGTTATTATGGCTGCTTCCTTATCAAAATGCGACAAAAGTTGCCTTTTATGAAGATTTGATTCAATCTAATTAAGTTTAAAAAAAGATGGACCGCCAGAGTTGGCTGTCCATCTTTTTTTAAACAAAATGGGAAACTACTACGGACTAGTGGTAAAATAAACAAGTGAATTTAATGCGAAACTAAAGAGGGATTTTATGGGACGTATACTAAAAAAAATGAAAACTACAGAGATTGTACTAATAGGGAACTATTTTTTTAAATGGCTATGGTATAGCAGCCTAGTTGGGATAGGAGTAGGGAGTTTATCCGCATTTTTTCTTATCAGTTTAACATTTGTAACAAACTCTCGTATGACACTTCCTTGGCTGCTTTATTTATTGCCGCTGGGTGGAGCAGCTATTAGTTGGTTGTATTGGAAAGTTGGCGGCAATGCCATACGAGGCAATAACTTGATTATACAAGAAGCTCGCGGTACTAAAAAGGAAGTAGAATGGATTCCTAAAAGACTGATTCCACTTACTCTTTTTGGAACATTGGTTACCCATTTATTTGGTGGGTCTGCTGGACGAGAAGGTACTGCAGTCCAAATTGGAGGATCACTGGCCGATGCGGTAGGGCGCGTGTTTCATATGAAAAAAAATGAGAGACGTATTTTGTTAATTGCCGGAATGAGTGCGGGATTCAGTTCTGTTTTTGGAACACCTATAGCTGGAACATTATTTGCAATGGAAGTATTAGCTATTGGATTTGTCCGCCAAGAGGCATTATTTCCGAGCTTATGGGCAGCATTGGTCGGAAATTGGGTGACGACTTTTTTTGGTGCTGCGCATACGCATTATAGTATGGGAATTGTACCAGAGGCAACTCCTAGTCTTATCATCAAAATAGTCATTGCAGCCATTCTTTTTGGGCTTGCTGGGCGTTTATTTAGTTGGACTACGCGGATAACAAAAGTCATTATGACTAACTGGTTCAACAATCCGGTCATAAAAAGCTTTATCGGAGGAGTCATCGTTATTCTTCTGGTGTTCCTTGTAGGCACTAGAGAATTTCTAGGTCTAAGTCTGCCTTTAATTGATCAAGCTTTTCTAGGGGAAAGTGGTCCATTTGATTCCTTGGGTAAATTAATCTTTACAGCTATTACACTGGGATCTGGATTTCAAGGAGGAGAAGTGACACCTTTATTTACGATTGGGGCCACTTTAGGCAGTACACTCGCTCATCTTTTCCATATTTCGGTTCCTTTCTTAGCAGGACTTGGGTTTATTGGTGTTTTTGCAGCGGCTAGCAATACACCCGTTGCCTGTTTTGTGATGGGACTGGAACTTTTTGGTTCAGGAGCATTGCCTTATCTCTTTTTGACATGTGTAGTTAGTTATCTCTTTTCAGGCAATCAAGGTATTTATGAAACTCAGCAAGTCTATTTACGCAAAGGAGATCTTTTTGAAGAGGAATAAAATCATCAAATCTTTGGAAAGAGAATTTTAAAACTCATTCTCTATGCATTATTGAGCAAATGATTTTTGGTGAAAGCTGTTTACTGTTAAGATGTAGTTATAAGTTGATATGGAATTGAGGTGAATCATTTTATGGTAGACAGAACTAAGCAAATTGAAATTTTCTTATTTATTAACCCAATCAGTAAAGCTTCATTGAAAATGGAAGAAGAAGTGCTTAAGTTTGTAAATGCTTATGAAGAGAACACACAAATAACAATTTATCCTTATCACAACACCCAGACTCTTTACCGATATATGAAAAAAAATGACTTGTCAACTGAAATGGCTGTATGGAATAAGCTATACAATGAAAGTTTTCACTTATCATTGGCTTTTATCGCAGCTACTATCCAGGGAAAGAAAAAAGGTAGAGAATTTTTATTAGCTATCCAAAGAAAAATGATTATTCAAAAAAGAGCTCTTTCAAAAGAGTTACTGATTGAATCAGCTGAGCAGGTTGACTTAGATATGGAAATGTTCCTGTTTGATTTCCATTCTCCATTTGTTCAACATCTATTTGACCTTGACCAAGTTGCTTCATGTGCTACGGGAGCAACAGATACGCCATCTTGTTTATTAGTAATAACAGGTGAAGAAAAAAAAGCAACTTTAATAGAAAGATTTGTCACTGCAGAAGACCTGTATCAGATGGTTTAAAAGAATAAACTAAGGCTGTACTACTCTTATTAAGAGTAGTACAGCCTTAGTTTATTCTAATAGCATGGTAACATGGATAACTCCTGAATCCAGGTAGGGCTCAGCGATTTCTTTAAAGCCAAATGAAGCATAGAAATCTTTAATGTATTCTTCAGAATTTAATTCAATTGCTTTTTCTGGGTATTGCTCCTGGCAGTAGGTTAGTGTGTTACGGAATAATGTACGGGCAAAGCCTTTTCCACGATTTTTTTCTGTAACGAGAACACGTCCTATACGAATATTTCCATTATCAGTAACGAAGATGCGGGAATAAGCTAGCAGTTCTCCATCCTCAATATAAGAAATATGTATACTATCAGGATCTCTGCCATCAATGTCGTGGTAAGGAGATTGTTGCTCAAAAACAAAAACTGCACTGCGCTCTTTTAAAAATAAATACAATTCTTCTTTAGTTAATTCATCAAACGTTTTGTATGTCCACATAAAGGTTGCTCCTGTCGCTTTGGATTATAGGAAGTGTTGCGAATCGCTGCAACTTTTCTTCCTTGTGTATTTTCTCAAAAAAACCTCTGTATTGCAATGAAGAGTTTTTAAAGTAAGATGATGACAGAATAGTGAAATTGGTCTAGAAGTATTTATTTTTAGTTGACAAATAAAAATTGGATTGATAATATGAGTTTATATGAATGTGAGATTTTACTTACAGTGAATTAAAAAATAAACTAAGAAAGGAAGAAGCCCTAATGAAAAAGATGAACTGTTTAGACGTGTGTTGTTGTTTATGTTGTATAGACCACTCATGTCGACAAGTATCATTTTTTAATCAAGCTTCTTCTTTTTTGTGAACACAACTATTTGTTATACCCTATGGATTGCTATTAGAAAACAATTCATGAGTAGGTGTATTGAAATGGCTTTCATTAGAAGAAACTAAATTAAATTAGATGATTTGTGCATGAGTGTAAAACTCATGCACTTTTTTTGTCCCTTTTTTTAAAAATTGAGAATGAAGATAAGGAGAAAAGACATGTTATTCAGAAAAACGCAAGATTTGATAGGAAATACTCCATTATTAGAAATTCAGGGTTTTGACCTACCGAATAACAGTAAAATATTCGCAAAGTTAGAAATGTTCAATCCTGGTGGAAGCATCAAAGACCGCTTAGGAGTCAAATTAATAAAAACAGCTTTTGATAAAGGGCTAATAAACAAAAATACAACGATTATTGAACCCACTGCTGGAAATACAGGCATTGGTTTAGCATTAGCAGCTCAAGAATTTGGATTAAGAGTTGTCTTTACAGTGCCAGAGAAATTTAGTCAAGAAAAACAGGAATTAATGAAGGCCCTTGGAGCGAAACTAATTTTTACCCCTACTGAAAAAGGCATGATTGGAGCAATAGAAAAAGCCCAGTCGTTGGCTGAAGAAATTAAAAATAGCTATATCCCGATGCAGTTTGAAAATCAAGCGAATCCATTAACTTATTATGAAACCCTTGGACCAGAAATTATAAAAGATATGGATGGACAGGTGATCCATTCTTTTGTAGCTGGGGCAGGTAGCGGTGGAACTTTTATTGGAACTGCGGCTTATTTAAAAGAAAATAATTCTGCGACTCGTACAACTATCATTGAACCTGAAGGCTCGATTTTAGGTGGTGGAGCAGCTCATGGACATAAAACGGAAGGGATAGGAATGGAATTCATACCTAAGTTTTTAGATAAATCATTAATTGATCATGTTTATACGATTTCTGACGAGGAAGCCTTTTACTATGTTAAACAATTAGCCGCAACAAATGGGTTGTTTGTTGGAAGTTCAAGTGGCGCAGCGTTTGCTGCCTGTTTAAGAGAAGCCCAAGTGTTACCTGAAGGAAGCACGATCATTACAATTTTCCCAGACAGCAGTGAGCGTTATCTAAGTAAAAAAATCTATCAATAGGAGAGTGTTAAAGATGAAAATGAAAACGAAATTAATCCACGGTGGTATTAGTCATGATGAAGCAACAGGTTCGGTAAATGTACCCATTCACCAAACATCAACCTATAAACAAGAAAAAGTGGGCAAACACAAAGGGTATGAATATTCAAGAACAGGAAACCCTACTCGTTTTGCAGTAGAAGAATTAATCAAAGATTTAGAAGAAGGCGTTAGAGGTTTTGCTTTTGGATCAGGATCGGCAGGGACACATACGGTGCTGTCATTATTTTCTAAAGGAGACCATATCATTGTGGGAGATGATGTTTATGGAGGAACGTATCGCTTAATGAATAAGGTACTCGTTCATCTTGGAATAACTTTTACAACTGTAGATACAAGTGATGTAAGCACGATTAAACCAGCTATTCGACCAGAAACTAAAGCAATATTTCTAGAGACACCAACGAATCCCTTGCTAAAAATAACCGATATTGAGGCTGTATCTAAAATTGCAAAAGAGGCTAACCTGATAACTATTGTTGACAATACCTTTGCTACACCTTACCATCAACGTCCGCTTACTCTTGGAGCAGATGTTGTTGTTCATAGTGCCTCTAAATACTTAGGCGGACATAGCGATATTGTTGCAGGATTAGTTACAACAAATAATGAAGAATTAGCTGATAAAATCGGCTTTTTACAAAATGCAATCGGTGGAATTTTAGGGCCGCAAGATAGCTGGATTTTACAAAGAGGGATCAAAACGTTAGGCATCAGAATGGAAGAACATGAAAAAAATGCTCAGGAAGTAGTGCGATACCTAATTAATCATTCGAGTATTGAAAAAGTCTATTACCCTGGATTAGAAAATCATCAAGGGCATACGATTGCTAAAAAACAAATGAGTGGTTTTGGTGGAATGATTTCATTTGAATTAAAAGAAGGATTTTCTGCTAAGGACTTTGTTGAAAAATTAATGATTATCACACTAGCTGAAAGTTTGGGAGCAGTTGAAAGTTTGATTGAAATACCTGCTTTGATGACACACGGATCTATTCCAAAAGAAGTTCGCTTAAAATCAGGAATAAAGGATGAGTTGGTTCGGTTATCCGTTGGTTTAGAAGATGTAGAAGATCTCATTAACGACTTGGATCAAGCATTAGCATTTGTATCGAACGACAAAGGAGAATAAATAATATGGGACGTGAATTTTTAGATATTTTTACAGACTGGTCAAGTGACTATGATGATTTTGTTGAAGGAAATGACCCCGAATATAAAGCAGTTTTTGAAGGATATAGTAATATCTTGAAAGAGATCGTTCGAAGAAGTGGAACAAGTGTTTTGGAATTTGGGATTGGAACAGGAAATCTAACAAAGCAGTTACTTTCCTCGGGTAAATGGGTTTTCCCGATAGAACCTTCTAAAGAAATGCGTAAATTAGCTAAAAAGAAGTTGCCAAGTGAAGTCATCATTTATGACGGGGATTTACAAAATTATCCGAATCCTACCAAAAAATTGGACACCATTGTTAGTTCCTACGTGTTCCATCATTTGACAGATACAGAAAAAGGAATGGCTTTGAAAAAATATGCTAATCAACTTGAAATGGGAGGCAAAGTTATCTTTGCTGATACTATGTTTGAATCACAAGAAGCACTCAATCAAAAAATTATACAAGCTAAAGAACAACAATTTTATGCATTAGCCGATGATTTAGAACGAGAATATTATACTCTTGTTCCAACTTTATTAACTCTTTTTGATTTAGCAGGATTTAACGTATCTATTGAGCAAATGAATGAATATGTTTGGATAATTGAAGGAGAGAAAAGAGCTTAGTAATGAAAAAATAAAACGACACTAATTTATTTAGTGTCGTTTTATTTTGGGTTTAGGACTCTTATCCATAAGTATTTTGATAAACAAATAGTAGTCGTGAATAAAATTTGACGTTTGTCTAAAAAAAAAGTTTGTGAAAGCGTATTTCTTCTTTTAAATGAATTTAAATACGGTATAATAATTATATTGTTAAAAAGATAACAAACTAAAGGTGGGAATCAATTGATGGAAACTCAAAACACTGGTTTAATGTACAATATTGAAAAAAGTATAATGAAAAAACAAAATTTATTTGATACCAGTAAACCACGTTATTTTGTACGTGCAATGTTAGCTTGTTTATTCTTAACATTGGGAACGGCGGTTGCTGTAATGATTGGCCAAGCTGGTGAAGAAATCGTACCTGGCCTAGGTAAAATGCTCTACGCATTTATGTTCAGTTGGTCACTAGTCATGATTATTTATATGAATGCTGAATTAGGGACTTCAAATATGATGTATATGACAGTTGCGGTTCAACGTAAGTGGCTAAAACCTAAAAAAGCGTTAGCAATATTATTTTATTGTATTTTATTCAACTTGATTGGTGGAATTATTGCAAGTTTAGTTATATCTTTCACATATAAGTTCCATGCTCTTCCGAGTGATCATTATCTCTTTACAGCTGTGGCGGGAAAATTAGCTAAAACTCCTTTACAGGTCTTTTCAGAAGGTATATTTGCAAATGTTATTGTTAATACAGCTGTCTTTTGTACCATACGAATGAAAGATGATGCTGGAAAAATTATTGCTATGATCTTTATTATTTTTATTTTTGCTTATTTAGGTTTCGAACACGTTATTGCCAATTTTTCATCTTTTTCTTTAGCTTTCTTTGCTTCTGGCGGAACGGTTCCAGGTATGACCATAGGTGCTGTAGCACTAAATTGGCTCTTAGCTTTACTAGGTAATTATGTTGGTGGAGCATTAGTGATTGGAATGCTGTACTCATGGTTGAATAAGGATCAAACAGAGTATGTTGATTAAAGAATAGCATTGCAGGAAAACCTGATACTTTAGTGTCAGGTTTTTTGTATACTTAAATGAGTAGGACTAAAGATTGACAGAAGATAAAGATAGACTACATAATAAGAGTAAGATAAGTCTTAAAAGTCAAGAAGGAAAAGGAATGGTGAAGTATGAAATTGGTACAGAAGATTCAGGATAAGTTCCAAGGAATCATTCAAGCATGCAGAAGGTATCCATTAACAGTTGTGTTTCTACTTGCTTTTGCAGGGTTAAATGCGTTTTTGATTCAGCAAGAAGCAGAAAACTATACAAGGTATGTGTATAGTTTTTTAGTTGGTATATTTTTAAGTGCGGTAGCACAACAAATCTACGAACGCTTTTTTGAAAAAAATTCTCAGCGCATCCTATTGATGTTCGGTGCAATTATTTTGACCATCGCTTATTATTTTACAATTGGTTCTGCAGCTGATTATGATTTTGAGAGGACTGTTAAAACAGGTATTATCTTTTTTATACTAACCATTGCATTTATCTGGGTACCGACCATAAAAAATGTAGTTTCATTTAATGAAAGTTATTTATCCGCTTTTAAAGCTTTTTTTACAACACTCTTATTCACACTTGTTTTATCTGCAGGTATTGGGTTTATTCTATTAGCAGTTGATCAGTTACTATTTTCTGTAAATTATAAAGTGAATTTGCATGCGTTTAACTTAGTGCTTTCATTGTTTGCCCCTATCTTTTTTCTATCTTATACACCTTTATATTTAAGCAAAAAAGAGGAATCATCTCTAACACCCGAAGAACGAACGGCTAAATTGAAGGAACTGAGAAGTGATGTTTCAGTTCCCAAGATGTTTGAACTGTTGATTTCATATATCATCATTCCGTTAACAACAATTTTTACAGTTATTTTATTGGTTTATCTTTTACAAAATATTACGGGAGATTTTTGGACCAATAATTTGCTGGAGCCCATGTTGGTTTCTTATTCGATTACGGTTATTGTAGTGTATATTTTAGCAAGTAATATAGAAACAAAATCAGCCATTCTTTTCAGAAGAATTTTTCCAAAAGTGTTGATTCCCATTGTTCTGTTCCAAACGATAGCATCTGTTTTAAGAATTCAAGAAACCGGTTTAACCTATGGACGCTATTACGTTATCTTGTTTGGCATATTTGCGACCATAGCTGGAGTTCTTTTCAGCATTTTACCTATTCGAAAAAACGGCTGGGTTGCAGTGGTGCTTATGGTACTTTCGTTGATTTCAATTGTACCGCCAATTGATGCATTCACTGTTAGTCGTGTATCACAAACGAATTTATTAGAAAGAACACTTGAACAAAACCAGATGTTGGAAGGAAATTCTATTATTCCGAATGCTGATATTCCTAAAGAGGATAAAATCAAAATCAGTCAAACGGTCTATTATTTAACAAGTATGGACTATGACGAAGATATTGAGTGGCTGGCACCCTATAACCAGCTGCTTTCCTATCAATTTGAGGAGATATTTGGTTTTCAACCTATTTATGATGAAAATGGTTTTTTGAATGAGCAACCTGTGCAAGACTCTTATTATGCTTCTTTAGATTTGAGGGGTAGTCCCGTAATCTCAATCGAAGAGTATGATAAGATGGTTATATTTTCTTACTATGATTCCAGTATACAACCAAAAATTGAAGTTGAAGTGGATGATGAGAGGTATACGGTATACACCGAAGAGATGGATGGAAAAGAAAAACTTATTCTAATGGATGAAAGTGATGAGACTGTTATGAGTGTTGATATTCAAGCATTTATGGAGAAAATCGCTTCGTCTAGTGAAACAGAGAATATGCTCACGATTGATGAAGCAACAGTAAAAACTGAGAATGAACAAGCTGAATTGAACTTAGTCTTTACCTCTATTAATATTTATGACAATCAGTATGATGCGGAATTTTATCTATTTATTAATATCAAATAAACAAGGTAAAAAACGTGATTGATTCCTAAAGAATCGATCACGTTTTTTTGGTTCATTCATTAGAGTTGAACGAAAAATAATTAGGCTTTTAAAGAACCGGTCATTCCGGCAACGAAGCTTTTTTGCATCATCAAAAAGAGAATTAAAGTTGGAAGAGTAGCAATGACGATGGCCATCATTTGAACGCCGTAATTGGCTACATAAGAAGCTGAAGAAAGGCCAGAGATCAGAAGCGTCATTGTGTATTTGTCTTCAGTCTGTAAGATGATTAAAGGCAATAAATAACTATTCCATGAATTCATGAAGGCATAAATAGCTGCTGCTGCATAAGTTGATTTCATCATTGGAAAAACCAACTTAAAGAAAATTGTATAATTTCCAGCACCTTCTATTTTTCCTGAATCCATAATATCATCTGGAAATGATTTAAAGCTTTGTCTAAAGAAAAAAATAAGGAAAATGTTAGATATATAAGGCAAAATCAAAGCTAAATGTTGGTTAACTAAATTCAGCCCAGCCATCATCTTAAACAATGGAATGACAAGAGTGGCAAATGGAATCATCATAAACAGTAAAAGGATAGAATAGATGAGTTCACTTCTACGAGTGTTAAATTTTTCAAAACCAAATGCAGCCATAGAGGTAACTAACAAACTTAATACAACAGTAACAAGAGAAATTTTTAACGAGTTCCACATGATCAATGGAATGTTATAAGCACCTAGTAATGCACTAAGATTTTTTAAAAAATGAGTTCCTAGAGAAAGCTTTCCTTCAGCAATCTGATTAGAGGTATTCGTTGCTCCTGCAATCATCCAATAAAAAGGGAATATGGAAATAAATGAACAGATAATTAAAAAAGTATATTTTAAAAAGGTTAAGGATTTTGATTTCATACTTCTACACTCCTGACTAATATGAAATTATTTTCGATTGGTAATAGTTAATTGAATAATGGATAGTATAGCTACGATCACTACTAATGCCCAAGATAAAGTAGCGGAGTAACCAAAGTTGGAAGTATAGACAAAGGAATGGTTGTAAATCAGTTGAGCTGCAGTTAATGTTTCATTTGATGGTCCACCACCGGTTAGATTTACTACTTCATCAAATAACTGTATCGTACCAATAGTTGAAGTAATAGTTGTAAAAACAATAACAGGTTTAAGTTGTGGGATAACAACTCGGAAAAATTTCTGGAAATCATTTGCTCCATCTATTTCAGCAGCTTCTAAAGTATCTATCGAGATATTTTGAAGACCAGCAAGATAAAAGACCATATTATAACCTGTCCATCTCCAACATAAAGCAATAATGATGGTAACTTTTGCCCAAAAAGGACTATTTAGCCAATCAATGGGAGATTGAATCAATCCAATTGTCAGCAGAAAATTATTAACGACTCCACTCATTTGAAACATCATTTTAAATAGAACTGCGTAGGAAACTAATGAGGTAAAACAAGGCAAAAAAATAGCTAATCTAAAAAAGGTCTTTCCTTTTAAGTTAGGTGAATTTAAAAGAAAAGCTAACAGTAATCCTAATAGCAGCATAATAGGAACTTGAAAAATCAAATAAATAAAATTATTCATTAATGCTTTTCCAAAGACGTCATCTTGAAACATGCGAATATAATTTCCAAAACCAGTAAAGACTGAATTAAGACCTTTATAGTTGTGGAAGGAGATGTAAATAGAATAAAAAATAGGATAAAGCAAAAATACTGAACTGAAAATAACGGCAAAAGATATAAATTTCCATAAATTAGATCTTTTTGATTCCTGTTTTAATTTCATAAGTTTCACCTCCATACATATTAAGGAAAGACTGCGGTCAGTAAGGAAAAAACTGACTGCAGTCTAATAAATACTACTCTCCTATTTGCATATTGTAATACTCTTCAGCTTGTTCAAGCATTTCGTCTAGAGTCAACTTATCATCAAAGTAATCTTGTAAAACAGATCTTAAGGCTTCATAGGCTACGCTAGTATTAACACCATAATCTACTCCAGGAATTTCTTCCGCCCAGCTAGAAAAATCTTTATAGATTTGAGCATCGTTAAAGTAGGGATCTTTATATTGATAGGCTTCACCTGTTTGGGATGGAAGATAAGTGCCTACAGCCCCATTATCTACAAGGATTTCTTGGTAAAATTCATCATTACCTGCAAATTCTGACTTAAGAAAGTCAATAGCTAGTTCTTTGTTTGGCGAATCTTCTAAGATAAACCAACTAGAACCTCCAAGATTTGAGTAGGGTGTAGCATTTTCAACAGTTTCTAATAACGGAAGATTTGTATAAGCCCATTTTCCTGCTTGATCTTCGGCAGACTTAATGGTAGCGGAATACCAAACGGCTGAATTAACTGCGGCAACTTCGCCACTCGTTACAGCTCCGATACCTTCGGGTGCAAAGTAATTCACCGGTTTGGCTAAGTCATTTTTTTCAATTTCTTTTAATATTTCAGCCATTTCTCGAACGACGGTATTATTTTTTAAAAATATTTTTCCATCTTCATCAAAGTACCAGACACCTGCTGATTGCATAGCCATCTGAATGTAGTGTGTTCCTCGATTTGGAATAAAGGCTAAGAACCACTTCCCAGTCTTTTCTTTCACGTCTTTACCAATTTGAACAAATTTAGACCACGTTAAATTTTGCATGTCTTCTTCGGTATATCCTGCTTCCGCTAAATAATCAGTGCGATAATAGAGACCAGCTGAACCAGAATCAAACGGAACAGCATAAACTCCATCATTATGGGTCACAGCCTCAACTTTATAGGGAGCAAATTGTGAAAAATCAATTTCATCGGATAACTCAGCGAATTTACCTTCATAGTTGATTAAAAAATTTTGAGCAGCATAGTCTTCTACTAACACGATATCGGGTAACCCTTCTGAAACACCTGAAGTAAATCCAGAGACAAGTTTTTGTATAGTATCTTCATTTGACATCTCAACCACATCTAAATTAAATTCATCATTACCATCTTCCACGTAGTATTCTCCAGCACGTTCCATAATGGGAATATTGAAGTTTGCATCCCAAGCCCATACCGTTAAAGTTGAATCATCTGGACTTGCAAATTCATCTGATTCACCTCCAGATTCAGATGAACCCGAACAAGAAGCTAACAACGCAATTGCAAATAGACTACTAGCTAACACAAAAGATTTCTTTTTCATGACTACGCCCCCTAATAATTTATAAACTAAGCGAATGAAAAAAAGTAGAGTAAAATGAAATTATTTTGACAAAGAATAAAAGAAGGAAGAATACGGTTTCATTTTTTTGGGAAAAGGACATATAGAAGAGTGTAAGTTATAATTTGATTGTTACACAAGCATTTCATTAAGTAAAATAATAAGCCATGTGTATAAGAGCTGGTTTAAGTTGATAAAAAAATAGTAAGATAGATTCAAAATGAAGAGGAAAGACAAATAAAGACCAACTAATTACTGCTTCACTTAAGAAGGCTCAGCTGGTCTTTTCTAGCTCTATTAATAGGCTGTTGTTACACGAATAGAAGCCAAAAAGTACAAAATGTTAGTCAAATCGCTTGCGTTTTGGTGAACTAGAAATAAAAAGAGCTTCGCGGTATTTTGTAACGGTTCTTCGTGATATTTCAATACCGTCTTTTTTTAAAAGATCTACAAGCTTTTGATCCGATAATGGTTTTTTAGGATCTTCAGCTTGAACGAACAGTTCAATTTTTTTCTTTATTTGATCAGAAGAGATGGAACCAGTACCCTCTTTAGAAGTTGTCACTAAAGCGTTTGTAAAGAATTTTTTTAACTCAAATACACCAAATTCAGTTGTGATGTATTTCCCATTAATGGAACGGCTGACTGTTGATTCATGAATAGCGAGTTCTTCAGCAATTGTTTTTAGTGTTAAGGATTGAATTGGACGATCCTCAGATAAAAAAAACTCTTTCTGTGCATTTACAATGGCAATACCAATTCTGAGTATCGTTTCTTCTCGTTGAATCAGCGTCTTTTTAAGCCATTCATATTCAGCTTGTTTTTCATTAATGAATGTTGAAACTTCCTTATCCTGCAACATACTTAATTCCTCATAGTATTCTTTTTGAAAAACAATAACAGGAAGCCCAGTTTTAACAGAATGCACAACAATCTCTTGGCTATCCGTTACTTTAACAGATAAATCTGGACGAATATATTGTGTAGGTGCATTTGAAAAAATGGCTCCTGGGTGGGGTGTGAGCGTTTTGACAAAGTCAGAAATTTCTTGAACTTCACCTAATGAAATACCATAACGTTTTGCAATGTGATCCCATTTTCGGTTAGCAAAAGCTTCAAACTCTTCTTCAAGGATCAGGTAAGCAAGATTGGGCGCTTGACCATTTCGTTCTGTTTGAAGCATCAAGCATTCCTGTAAGTTTCTTGCACCGACACCAGCAGGTTCTAATTGCTGTAAAAGAGTCAATGCATCTAATAATTTTAACGGTTCAGCTTGAGTGAGAGTGCTCGCATCATCCAATGACAAAGTCAAATAACCGTTATGATCAATATATTGAGCCAGCCAAATAATTAAATCACGCAAAGCAGTATCTCTGAAAGACAAATGAATTTGATCAATGACCGCAGAATAAAGAGAAGTGGTAGAAGTAGTAGTTGCCAATGTATCCCAGATTGATCCGCTAGTAGATTGATTTGTTCTGGATTGATTGCTATTGTATTTTTCTGTCGAAATTCCTTGTATCTTGGGTGCAGATTTTACAGAAATAGAAATAAAAGGATTCTCTAGCGACTTTTGTTTTAAGAAATCAACTAGGTCTTTTCGGTTATATTGCAGCATCTGAATAGATTGTTGCAATTGAGGTGTCATGGTCAATTGCTGTTTTTGTAGTTGAGTATAATTTTGTTCAAAATTCAAAACGTTTTCACCTCTAGTATTAACAAGTTTTAATAAGGTTATCATAGCATATCAAACTTTAAATGAAAACGGCATCTAAAATAAAGAAGCACTTTAGAGCCACTCGTGTGAATAAATGTTCATATCTTGCTTATGAGTAGCTTACAGCGGAATGGATGGTTATAATTAAAGCAACTAGAATACGAGTAAATGAAAGCAGGCGTTGGACTAATGAAACTATATATTAAAGAAAAACGATTTTCATGGCGTGACCAGCTAATTATCCGAAATGAAAAAGATGAAAAAGTTTATACGGTTAAAAGTGAGCGGATATCCATAGGGAATAAAGTGCACGTTTACAATCAGGCTAACGAGATAGTTGTATCTATTGAAGAGAAAAAAATGGGTTTTTCACCTAAATACGTTATCTATCAACAAAATGAGAAGATTGCTGAAGTAAAAAGAGAAAAGAATATATTTGGTCCAGATTATGATATTGAAAAAATAAATTGGAAAATCAAAGGAAATGTTGAAAAAGAGGATTATGAAATAAAAGAAGGTTATACCGAAGTTGCTTCTTTTAAGAAGAAATTATTTTCTTACGGGGATACATTTGTTTTAGAGACGAAAAACGAGAAAGACGCTCCATTAGCGTTAGGCATTGTTATTGCGATTTGGTGTTTAGAACTAGATGAGCAAGATAAGACCTAAAAGTACACTAATTTTTTAGATATTATTAAGGAGGGATAAGAATGGAAAGATATGTTGTGGGAAGCTATGCAAGTCCTCAAGAGGCAGTAAATGCAGTCAATAAATTGCAAGAAGAAGGCTATCAAAAAGAAGATATCACTTTAATATCTAGCACAGAATCTAAAAATTCCATTTCCAATACTACAGATATAGTAGGAACAACTAATAAAACTGATATAGACACTGAGGATAAGAAAAAAGATAAGGATAATCGCTCCATTTGGAAAAAGATAAAAGAATCCTTTTCTTCAAATGACTCTAATGAAACTGATTCCTCTCAATCAAACGATGATCTTTTGGACGCTTATCAACAAGATATTGAAAATGGTAATATCATTATTGTCGTAAAGGGCGAACCAAAAAAAATTAGTAGTAATGAATCACAATCGACCGATCGCGTTACTCCATTAGATCCACTTTCTATGTTAGAAGCAGATCCATCAGCTCATCCTGAACCAGTTTTAAATTCAGTTAAATATTCTGACAACCCAGTTTCCAAAAACGAAGAACAAATTGAAAAATCTGAAGGAGAAACAATTCAATTAAAAGAAGAGCAATTAGATGTCACAACTAAGGAAGTTCAAACAGGAGAAGTTCGAGCTAGAAAACGTATAGTAGAAGAAACCAAAACAATCCAAGTTCCTGTTAGACACGAAGAAATAGTCATTGAGCAGCATAACTTAAAGGATGACCATTCAGGTAATGCAACAAAAAGTAAAGAAGTGGTTATTCCCGTCACAGAAGAAAAAATTGAAGTAACGAAGCGCCCAGTGGTTAAAGAAGAAGTGTCATTGAATAAAGAGGAAGTAACAGATACAAAACAAGTTAGTAGAACAGTAAAAAAAGAAGATGTTATTGTCGGCACAAAAGGCAACACTCATGTTAAAAAAAATAATGAATAAAATAGTTTAAACAAAAAGAAAACCAAAATAAGATAATCTCTTATTTTGGTTTTCTTTTTGTTTACTAAACGATGCTCTCGTGAAGATTAAGATTTATGAGAACCGTCATCTTTTGGTTTAGCTGTACTCGAGCCATCTATTTGATATTCTTCTACATGAATGTCTTTGCTAGTAGATGGACGAGTTTTTGTACCAGTTGTTTCGGTAGTTTGTACAGTTGAAGTTTGTCCACTTTGCTGAGTTGTTTGATTTTCTTCTAAAGAAGCTAATCGAGTATTAAGACTTTGGATTTCAGCCTCTTTCTTTTGTAATTCCAATTGTGCTTCAGATTCTTTTTTAACTCTGTTAACGGCCTCATCTCTTGAAGATTCCGCATTTTTTAATTCATCATTTTTGTTTTTAATCACTTGTCTATTGCGCGCCCCTTTAGACAATGCAAATAGTGCAGCAATCAACATACCGAGTAATAAAAAGCCGATGAAAAGTAACCATAATGGTAAATCAAAAGACATAAAATAAAGGTTCAAAGTAGCCATTTGCATATTTAAGAATGCTACTATAGCAACTAAAACCAATAAAATAATCGCAATTATTATCATAAATTTCATTCTCCTTCCTAATTTAACTTAATTTGACTAAAGGTAGTGTAAAGAAATGAGTAGAGCTTGTTGAAACAAAATACAGAGCAATTGACAATTGATCAAAGCGCTAGAATAGACTGCCTAACCAGTCAAAAAGATAGTTCTTTACTATAATCCAATTATAAACGTTACAAGGTAAATAATGAAATGATAGCGCTCAAATAAAGAAAGTCTACGAATCTGTTTTATCTAACAGTTCATAAACTTTCTGATTAAATTGATAGAGGGAAGAAAATAATTTTCCGAATTCTGTTGAATTACCTTAAAATAATAAAAATTTAATCATAAAAAAATTGAATAGGTTCATTAATTATATTTTGCAATCCTTTCTTTACTATCGTATAAGCTAGAAATCACAAAATAAACGCCGGCTATTCCTAAAATAATGATGTAACCACTAATTAACCCAGCAGCAAGATAACCCCCTAATGTTATGCCTAAAGCGGCTAAAAGTTGAGATCCTTGGAAGGAAAGAGAGGCAAAACTTAAATAAGAAGCTTGTTTGTCTTCGGGTATCAAACTGACTTGTCGGGCACTTAGGATAGGCGCAGAAGCTAGCTCGCCAAACGTTGCTAAAACTGTTAACGGGATCAATAGATAAATACTATTGGCGGAAGCCATTAAGCCATATCCAGTTACATAAATCAGTAATCCAATGAGCACAACCGTACGTTCTTTTTTCTTCTCAGTTAATCGCGAAACAAGGAAAGTGAAACAAACGACCATAATAGTATTGATCACTTGTAAAATACTAAGCATTCTTACACCGTCGATAGAAACAGACAAAAGTGAAATCGGTTTAAACTCTTTTGATAAACGAATGCCGGTATAATTTTGTAACGAAAATTCTGCAGCACTATAAAGAGCTATTCCTAAAATTAACATGACCCACCGTTTATCTTTAGCAGCAATGTAGTAATTAGTAAACAAATCATGAATAATTGTTTTCCCTTTAGTAAAAGAAACAGTATTTTTATAATTAAGGTTTTTTTGCAGAAAAGCAGAGACGATAAATTGTAAAAGAGCAGCACCTAAAAATAAGTAAACTAGATAATGCTTAAACAAGAAGCCTCCAATTGAAGCACCTAAAGCCATTGATAAGTTAAATGTCCAATATTGTAGTTGATAAACCTTTTTACGTTCAATAGGAACAGTAGAATCGAGTAGAACCGCATCAAAGGCTGAATAATACAAATTATAAGTAACGCCACAAATAAGATAACCAAAGATTATCCAAAAATTTTGTGGTAAGATACCCGCAAAATTTACTGCGACCAGAAGTAAGGATACCCCATATAGATTTTGAAAGATCAACAAGATTTTTTTTCGCTGAAAATTATCTGCTAAATAACCGCCAATAATTCCAGCCATAAAAGAGGTCACAACATTTATCATAACCAAAAGTCCAATGGTTTCTTTGCTAAATATACCAGCTAAATAGATGATAAGATAAGGAATCGTACAAGCGTAAACTAAACTGCTAAAAAAGGAAGTGATTAATGTAGTTTGTATATTTTTTGAAAAAGATGATAGCATAATAATCTCCTTAATAAATAAAGGAACAGTGAATAAGTAGTTAATCCTTGTCCTTATCTTTTTTTGTAAAGCCACAAGAAAACAGATAATGGATTCTTCTTATTCAAGTAACTTAACAAAAAATAGCGTAACATAATTCTAAGAATAAGAGAATAGAAAGATTAGAATTCGTTAACAAATCATTCTATGGATAAACAAAGTTTAGATAAAATTTCATGATTTTATCGTATCGTGTTATGATAGATTGATATAAAGTAGAGACTCATTTGAGCAGGTGAAATGAGTACTAGTTCAGCTAACTCAAAACTGATTTCCATTTAAAAAGCATAAAAAGCCGCTACTTAGTCTGTACTAGGTAACGGCTTTTCTATTTTTAAATAAGGGAAAGAGTTATTTACGTACATCCTCAACTGCGTCTAGTTTTTTAATATCTTCAGGAGAAATACTGAAATCTAATTGACTGTTTTCAATGATGCGTTCTTCATGTGTAGATTTTGGAAGTGGCAATGTTTCGCGTTCTAAACAATAACGAATACATAATTGTGCAGGAGTCACCCCGTATTTTTCTGCCATTTCTTTGATTTCTGGGCTGTTCAATGTTTGACCAGTTGCTAATGGTGAATAAGCTTCTACTACAATATTGTGTTCTTTACAAAAAGCAAGAAGTTCTTCTTGATCATGACCAACATAGAACGGAATTTGATTAGCCATCGGTACGATGTTACAAGCATCAATAAGAGCTTGAATGTCTGTTACAGAAAAATTGGAAACACCGATAGTGCGAATCTTTCCATCATTGTATAATTTTTCCATTGCTTTCCATGATTGAATGTTTCCTTCAGTATAGTCAGCACCTATTTCATCCCAAGGCCATGGAGCATGTATAAGGTAAAGGTCTAAGTAATCCACACCTAAATTAGTGATGGTTGTATTGAAAGCATCTAAGGTTTCATCGTAACCTTTAATTTGAGCGGGTAATTTACTAGTAATAAAGATTTCTTCACGTGGTAAATCAAAATCTTTGATTGCTTTTCCAACATTTTCTTCATTTTGGTAAGCTAATGCTGTATCAATATGAGTATAGCCATTTTTAAGAGCCATTGTTACGGCAGCGTATGCTTCCTCATTTGGAATCTGCCATGTACCAAAACCGATAGTTGGAATCTCAACACCATTGTGAAATACAAAAGAATTTTCTTTCATCATAAATCGTTTCCTCCTCATTTTTAAAGATGTTACTTTCTTATTGTATGCTTTTTTAGAAGCTAAGTAAAATATTATTGTATCCGTTTACCAAGGTGTACCCCATCTTAGAAAAATTTTGAACTTAAAGCAGGTATCTTAAGCAAAGTATATCCCAATGCCCGAAACACTTCTGCTAGTTCGGGATTTGTTATCATATGGATATCTTCGTGAATAACAGAATAGAACACACATTTACCATTCAACAAGAAGAATACATCTATCGTTTGTTCTTGATCTACACTAATGAGAGAACGAGATTTTTTTAATAAAGTATAACTTGATTGATTGTACGCATAAAAATCGACTCTAGCTTTTTTGCTACTGATAGTCCCAGGCCATTTTTTCATCCATTCTGTTTCAAGATGGAAATTTTTTAATGATTTTTTTATGGCTGTCTCGCTATTGTCCGCTGTTGGATAATAGGTCACTATAGCTATTTTATCTGCATGATCTTTTAAAGCTTTGAGTATGATTAAATAATCTTTTTCAAAAATAGGAGACAAGATTCGATAAAACATTTAATTGGTAACCTCTTTCATAGTTTATTTTGGTATCTCTAACTAGCCTAATAAATTTGTATCAGAAACTGTAAAATAAAAACAGCTTCGAAAGCGCAATCAAAACTATTTTATCATTTATAATACGAATTTCTAGTATGAATGATGAAAAAGTTAAGAACATGCCTACCGATATGGTTTGCTAGGATGTATACTGGTAGGTGCATTCATATAAAAAGTTAATTTAGACAGTGGAGGGGTTTAATGAACTACTTTTCAAAAAAAATTAGTTCTTGCATCACTATTTCTACTTATTAGTGGCTACATCCTTATTTTTTCCGGTTTTACGCTTAAGGTGCAGAATAGAGTATTGGGTATTGTGATTATTAGTGTAAAAGTAATTAAATTAATCTTGAAAAATAAGTCAGCAAACGAGTAGAAAGATTTGTATAGTAGTACATAAGAAACTTATATAAAATTTAAAAAGACAGAGAAGGTTTATATTGTTATACTTGTCAATTGGTATGTGGTTAAGTATTATGGAAAAGTATGGTTTTTCTGTTAGCTGTTTATAGTATTAGATTCATCCGTATTCTTAATTTAGTTAAACATAACTAAAAATTAAACAAAAAGTAAAAAAAAATGTGTCATAATATTAAAAGCAGCATAAATAGAATAATAATCACTTTTTTTGTAAAGTGAGTGGAGGTAGAGTTAGTTTTTATGAAAAAAAATGAAGGTATTATAGATTGGGTTTTTCGTTTTGTGAAAGGGATGTTTATTGGATCAGGTGCAATCTTGCCTGGTGTGAGTGGAGGAGCTCTAGCTGCTGTATTTGGAATTTATGAAAGAATGATAGCCTTTCTGTCAAATATTCGCAAAGATTTCCTTGAAAATGTACGTTATTTTATTCCAGTAGGAATTGGTGGCTTGTTTGGTATATTTGTGTTGGCATATCCGATTGATTATTTTTTAAAAAACAATGAGGTTCAGGTTTTATGGTGCTTTATTGGTTGTATTTTGGGAACATTACCGGCTTTATATAAAGAAGCTGGAAAGAATGGACGTAAGTCTTATCACCTTGTGATTACTATAGTTGTGGCGATTATTGCTTTTGTTGGTTTAGTTTATGCAAAATTTAATATGAACGTTGTAGTTGAACAATCTACATTGTCTTGGGTAATGGCCGGCGGGATTTTTGCCTTAGGATTTATAGTTCCTGGATTAAGTCCATCTAATTTTTTGATGTATATGCATTTGTACGAGCCCATGACAGAAGGTATAAAAGATTTGAACTTTTCTATTTTGATTCCTGTTGCGATTGGTGCAGTATTATGTATTTTGTTGCTGTCTAAATTGGTAAGTAAATTAATGGAAATCGCCTATGCCGGTATTTTTCACTTTATTTTAGGTGTTGTCATAGCCTCAACGGTTATTATAGCTCCATTACCTGAACAATACAGCGGCATATCAACTGGAGGAATTGCAGCGGCAGTTGTATTATTCTTTATTGGTTTAGCTGTAGGATTGCTGATGGAGAAACTGGAAGTTGATTATAAACCAGCTGAATTAAATAGATGACAAATTTTAGTCCATCTAAAAAAAGTGTTGCTGAGTGTATCCAGCAACACTTTTTTTAGAATTATTTATTTTTTTATTTTAGAGCCGACACTTTTTTGCAAGAGAACCGCGCCCAATGCTCCAACTATTCCTTGAAGTAAATTTCCAGGAATAGAAATAGCTGCTCCAGCTACACCATACATAAAGCTTTCAGCCACAAAATAGCCAAGTGCCATAAATATGCCAGCAGGGATAGTAGCTAAAAGAGGTTTGTGATAGCCTGTTTTTTGGAAGATCCAAGCGCAAATGTATCCTTGAAGTCCTTTTACTATAAAAGTAATTGGAGCATAAAAAGCATAACCTGCAATAATATCAGCAAGTGCGCTACCTAACCCACCGACAAGGAAACCAGCTTTCTTTCCTAAAAACAATGCAGCAAATAATAAAACCATATCTCCTAAGTTAATATACCCACGAAATGTGGGAATACGAATAAGGAGTGTCATTACGATAGTCATAGCCATGAATAGAGCAACTGTTACAATTTCTTTTGTAGTAATTCTTCGCATTATTCTCATCCTTTATATATATGTATAGAGCTATCTTATCTTTTTTTAGCGTCGATGTCATGAATTTTTTTAATTTTTGAAAAAAAGTACAGATTCTATAATAAGAATTATGCTAGACTAGATAAATAGAAGAAACGAGCGGAAAAGGAGAAGAAGATGAAGCAGCCCAGAATTTTAGTTATCCAAGATATTTCAGCAAGTTGCCGTATTTCAATGAATGTGGCTGTCCCAATTCTGAGTTGTTTAGAAAATTGGGTAAGTATCTTACCTACAGCATTGTTGTCTACACATACCGGTAAAGGTTTTGAAGAGTATACTTTTTTAGATTTAAGTACTGAAATCCCAGCTATTTTAAATCATTGGCATTCATTAGGAATAAAATTTGATGGGATTGTTATTGGTTATCTTGGATCGGTAGAACAAATAAAACTAATGAAAAGCCTAATAACTAAATTTGCTACTGAAGAAGCTCTAATTATTTTAGACCCAGTCATGGGTGATCATGGACAATTATATCCTGGCTATACTCAAGAGCATGTGGAAGCTATGCGTGAATTATGTCAATTTGCGGATGTTTTGATTCCAAATGTCACGGAAGCTTGTCTGCTAACAGGTATACCCTATCCTGAAAAGCCTCATACGAAAGAAAGTATAAAAGCGATTATTGAACAACTAACTAAAAATGCCAAGCAAAGTATGATTTTATCTGGAGTGATTCAAGATGAGAGCAAAGTTGGCACAGCTTTCGTTGCCAAAGGAAGTACAGAAGTTTCGTATGCTTTTTCAAAAGCTTATCCTGGACATTTTGATGGTGTTGGAGATTTGTTTACCAGTGTTATAGCAGGATTTTTATTTCAAAACAAGGGTTTGAAAAGAGCGAATGAAGTAGCTGTAAATTATATTTCAAGAGTGGTCAAACGGACTATTGAAGAACAGATTAATCCTTTGTACGGTATTGCTTTTGAAAAAGACTTGATGTATTTAATGAAAGAACTAAAAAAAGAAACTTTAGACTAATATAAACACTCACTATCGCAGGCTAATTGCCTATAATAGTGAGTGTTTTCTATTTCTAAATGTCGGTTCTTACTGAATAAAAAATCAAAAGGCACCCAATAATTGCCGCAATTGCTCCAGCACTTAACATTTGTGGTACCCCAGTATTATCTAGTAACCATCCGCCTACTAGGCTTCCTGCCACATTGCCAAGTGTAATAGCTCCAATGTTAAAAGCTTGCCCTTTAACATGATCTGTTTTTTGCATTAATTGATTGACATAATAAGTTGAAGCGGGAATGTAAAGCGCAAATGCTAATCCTTGGAATAATTGAGTAACGTTAATCATGAATACCGATCCTGAGAGCAAGAAAAGAATACTTCTTACCACAAAGAAAATAGCCGCTACTTTCAACCAAATACCACTTTTACGTTTAGTTAATAAATAGCTAAATCCTAACATAGCAGGTAATTCACACAAAGCTGTAATCATCAAAGATAAACCAAAGTCCTTATCATTTCCTCCGAGCGAATGAATAATTTGGACTAAATACGAATTCACAATAGTATGAAAAAGAAATAAACAAGCTGCACCGATTAGAAAATATAAAAAGCGAGGATATCTTTTGAAAAATAAATCTTTTTCTTTCGTTAAGGGTTTATCTATTTTTAAATCTAGAGTAGATGGTACTTCAGAAATAGGAGTTTCAGGAAATGTGAAAACAAGTGCTAAAAAAGCAATTAATAAAACAATACAGGCAATAAGTAAAATAGTTGTACTAAAATGTACTAACAATAGCCCTAATGTATAAGAAGTTAAAGCGAAAGCTAAAGAACCAGCTCCTCTAGTTAAACCAAAATTAATTTTTAGGCCACTGTTAATAGTTTCAAATATGAAAGAATTGATAAAAGGCTGCATAGATAATACCAATGAAACTACAGCTATAAATAATAGGGCTTCAACTGCAGGAACAACTGTAGAAAAAAGGAGAGGAACCATAAGGCAAATGGACAAAACTGAAAGGATAATTAAACTCCATTTCAGAGTTAGTTTTTCAAATCTGTCGACTACGGTACCTAAGGCAGGCTGTAAAATAACGGATAAAATATTAGAAAAAGCAAGAATAAGACCAATATCTTGATTTTCGAAATTCCTAGAAAGCAAAAATAGTGAAGAAAACCCATAGATGGAACAAAATACCATCCAGTATAAGCTTTGTAACAGAGCATATTTTATGGTCAGCGTGCGAATTGTTGTCATAAGTTGTTATTCTTCCTCTCATACTAAAACAGAATTGAATTTCTTTATTCATATAAGTATCATAGCATGTACTTAACTAAAAAAAAGAAACTAGATGAGATTTGTAATTTGAACAAATCATTAGGTTTTCTTTCTTTTTTTGGTTATACTTATTAATAGTAAGAAGTATGTTGATGAAAATGATGTAAAAATAGTAGTGTTTGGAGGAAAAAATAATGAAAGCCGTTATTATCGAAGAATATGGTGGGAAAGAAAAATTGAAAGAAGCAGAAGTTCCGATGCCTAAGGCTGAAGCTCATCAAGTTATTGTAAAAGAAAGAGCAACTTCCATCAACCCAATTGACTGGAAATTACGTGAAGGCTATTTGCAACAAATGATGCCTTGGGAATTCCCGATTATTTTAGGTTGGGACGTAGCAGGTGAAATTGTAGAAGTTGGAAGTGAAATAACCAATTGGAAAATTGGAGACCGAGTATTTGCACGACCAGAGACAACACGTTTTGGAACATATGCCGAATATACTGCAGTTGATGATAACCTACTAGCGTACATTCCTGAAAATGTAACTTATGAAGAAGCAGCAGCAGCCCCATTAGCTGGATTAACTGCTTGGCAAGCATTATTTGATTATGGCAAACTTGCTGAAGGCGAAAAAGTCTTGATACATGCAGGTTCAGGTGGAGTAGGGACGTACGCTATCCAATTAGCTAAAAGCAAAGGTGCTTTTGTGATTTCAACAGCCAGTGAAAGTAATCGCGAATTGCTAATGAGCTTAGGAGTAGATCAATTCATTGATTATAAAAATGAAGATTTTACTGAACTGTTAAGTGATGTAGACGTCATTTTTGATACTATGGGCGGAGAAGTTTTAGAAAATAGTTTTAAAGTTGTTAAACCTCATACTGGACGGATTATTTCAATTGTTGGGGATGCAGATAAAGAATTGATTGAGAATGCTGATATCACGTTCAATAATATTTGGTTAGAACCAAATGGAAAACAATTGACGGAGTTAGCTCAATTAATGGAACAAGGAAAAGTGAAATCGATTATTGGAGAAACTTATCCCTTAACTGAAAAAGGAATTTACGATGCCCATGCAATGAGTGAAACCCATCATGCAGTCGGGAAAATCGTGATCAAAGTAGGGGAATAACAAACTACAAATACTATTTTGGTTGTTTGACAAATAGTATTTGTAATTTAAAAGAAATTTCTTCTGGAATGAACGGGTTTGCTTGTATAGAGCCATGGTACCGCCTGAAGCCTTGTAGTCTTCCGGCTTTTAAGCCTCAAACAAAGCGTAATCGCTAAGCTCTAACGCTTTATCATTCGCATTAAATCCTTTACATGGCTACAAGCAAACCCTATTCCAGAAAAAATTCCAAGTAAGTGATCGAACAAATCTATCAACTCTAAAAATTGTAAATCCTTTTTTTATAAAATTAGCGAAAGAAGTAACTGTATTATTCAGTTGCTTCTTTTCTTTTAGAAGACATAGAAACTCCTCTGAAAAATGGTATACTAGAATAAAGTACATTAATTTGGAAGTGATGAATTGCCACAAGAAATCATGGTTCCATAAAAACGGCTGAACCTTTATTTTGAAGATGATCAAGGGAAAAAAATCTCAAATGAAATCACTTTAATTGCAGACAGTGAAAATAGTGTGAGTCAAGACAGAGTTAACCGAGAAAAATTTGTCTTGCTCAACCAAAATTACAATCGCAACACCTATTACTACCTAGTAATGGTGAATGTTAAAGACGAATTGGATAGACAAAAAGAAACTTTCACGATTGATATTGTGGAAGAAATAAATTAAATAAGACATCGCTGCTTTGTATTTGAAGTAGCGATGTCTTTTTTTATTTCGCAATATAATGCTGATATATCAACGTCTTACTGTTTTTTTAGATGTTTTTATATTGTCTTATGATAGAATAAAGGGGTAGAAATTTAAGACGGTGGCTATCTTGGAAAGGTGGTGGTGCTTATGGGAATAAGTGCTGAAATCTTAGAAAGGAGAAGCCTTTTGTCCATAGCAGAATCTTTACAGCTCATGATTGGTTTTGGAAGTCTGTTGATTTCCTTAATCAGTTTAATAGTTGTCTTGATAAAGCTGAATAATGACAAAAAAAATAACCGTCTATTAACTTTAGCGAGTTAACGGTTATTTTTTATCTATAAACTTGCTACCGTCATAAACGGTTCTACATCGAGGGCATGTTACTAGCATGTCCTCTTTTTCTATTTCTATTTTATCATTTCAAAGTGGGATAAACAAATAAAACATAGAGAGGATCCGTTTGCTGTTTCATAATTAATTATGAAAGTTAAAAAGAGATAGTGTAACTTTTTGATTCTGCTATATTACAAGGTGTGAAGTATCAAAATCTGCAATCGATAAGGAAACATTCGTGCCGAGTTTCCTTATACCAAAAGATGTGAGGGTATCAAAATTTGCTAACCAGTCAAAACGGTTACCTAAAGTTTCCTTATACCAAAAGATGTGAGGGTATCAAAATGCACCTATAACCTGGGGAAAGGGAATAAATGTTTCCTTATACCAAAAGATGTGAGGGTATCAAAATCTGTTTCAATTAGCTGATAGACAATCTCCGGTTTCCTTATACCAAAAGATGTGAGGGTATCAAAATTGAAGTAGATGACCTGTTAATAACTGAATAGGTTTCCTTATACCAAAAGATGTGAGGGTATCAAAATAACGTAAGCGATTGGTTATTTTTTGACCGAGTTTCCTTATACCAAAAGATGTGAGGGTATCAAAATAAGTATAAAATTGATTATTAGTGCAATTGGTTTCCTTATACCAAAAGATGTGAGGGTATCAAAATAACGTAAGCGATTGGTTATTTTTTGACCGAGTTTCCTTATACCAAAAGATGTGAGGGTATCAAAATAAGTATAAAATTGATTATTAGTGCAATTGGTTTCCTTATACCAAAAGATGTGAGGGTATCAAAATCTTCATCCGATACTGTAACATAAGCTGTTTGTTTCCTTATACCAAAAGATGTGAGGGTATCAAAATAACCAGTGTATTTAGACTTCATGGCATCTAGTTTCCTTATACCAAAAGATGTGAGGGTATCAAAATTTAATTAATCGTTCTATTTCATTTTCTGATGTTTCCTTATACCAAAAGATGTGAGGGTATCAAAATCATACTCAACGCTGTCTGGGCCTTTCTTAAGTTTCCTTATACCAAAAGATGTGAGGGTATCAAAATCGATTTGTATATAAACGAATATCGTAATTAGTTTCCTTATACCAAAAGATGTGAGGGTATCAAAATGCCCTAATCTAAAGCCCCCAATACCTGAGAGTTTCCTTATACCAAAAGATGTGAGGGTATCAAAATAACCTCTTGCTTTTCGGTTGGACTGACTTTGTTTCCTTATACCAAAAGATGTGAGGGTATCAAAATAACGGCTGTCAATTCGGTTACAGTTGTTTCGTTTCCTTATACCAAAAGATGTGAGGGTATCAAAATCTGAATGTGAAAATGATTTATAAAAGAATGGTTTCCTTATACCAAAAGATGTGGGGGTATCAAAATTGTTGAGTTAGATCCTGCATTAAACAAATCGTTTCCTTATACCAAAAGATGTGAGGGTATCAAAATCCTAGAATGAATCTCTAATTCTGAATTTTGGTTTCCTTATACCAAAAGATGTGAGGGTATCAAAATCTTCTTTAGTATTCATTGTGATTGATTCTTGTTTCCTTATACCAAAAGATGTGAGGGTATCAAAATTTGTGGTAGGTTCTTTCTTGAATTGATCGTGTTTCCTTATACCAAAAGATGTGAGGGTATCAAAATTCTGGTCCTAACTGGTGTTATCAAATGTAGTTTCCTTATACCAAAAGATGTGAGGGTATCAAAATATGATGAAATGGTTGTGTAACGTCCGATTTGTTTCCTTATACCAAAAGATGTGAGGGTATCAAAATCTTCATAACGATAGTTTGAACCAATTTTAAGTTTCCTTATACCAAAAGATGTGAGGGTATCAAAATTTCAACTTTCCATAAGCCATCAGTGTCCAAGGTTTCCTTATACCAAAAGATGTGAGGGTATCAAAATAAGAACTACTGTTTCTACTGGGTTGTGTATGTTTCCTTATACCAAAAGATGTGAGGGTATCAAAATACGTGTATAGGTCTCCATTATCGGGTACGAGTTTCCTTATACCAAAAGATGTGAGGGTATCAAAATAATTGTGCCCCAGTTTTTCTAGGATTCTCAGTTTCCTTATACCAAAAGATGTGAGGGTATCAAAATATGAGGCAAAAAACGCTGGTGACACCCCATGTTTCCTTATACCAAAAGATGTGAGGGTATCAAAATTTCTTCTTCTTGTTCTAAAATCATTACTTGGTTTCCTTATACCAAAAGATGTGAGGGTATCAAAATCAAGCGATTGGGTGGGCATTGATGTTAGAGGTTTCCTTATACCAAAAGATGTGAGGGTATCAAAATATAGTCGTCCAGATAATTCTGAAAGTGTAAGTTTCCTTATATCAAAAGATGTGAGGGTATCAAAATCTCATTGACATTTAAAATAACTGCGTATTTGTTTCCTTATACCAAAAGATGTGAGGGTATCAAAATCTAACAAATGGTTGTACTTGTGGTTTATTTGTTTCCTTATACCAAAAGATGTGAGGGTATCAAAATGTCAAACCAGACCGAGATTATAAAAGGCGGGTTTCCTTATACCAAAAGATGTGAGGGTATCAAAATTGAATTCTTTTGCGTTAATTTGTTTCTCAAGTTTCCTTATACCAAAAGATGTGAGGGTATCAAAATATGGTCAATATAATGTAAGTACTGGAATAAGTTTCCTTATACCAAAAGATGTGAGGGTATCAAAATTTAATAGATTGTAATCTCTTTCTCCTTTATGTTTCCTTATACCAAAAGATGTGAGGGTATCAAAATTTAATAGATTGTAATCTCTTTCTCCTTTATGTTTCCTTATACCAAAAGATGTGAGGGTATCAAAATATGGTCAATATAATGTAAGTACTGGAATAAGTTTCCTTATACCAAAAGATGTGAGGGTATCAAAATTTCCATATAAAACTATTAAAGTATCTATCGTTTCCTTATACCAAAAGATGTGAGGGTATCAAAATCTCCTTAAAAGTGTTATCTGATTACTTAATGTTTCCTTATACCAAAAGATGTGAGGGTATCAAAATCGACCAACAAGAAGATTATACAGAATTATTGTTTCCTTATACCAAAAGATGTGAGGGTATCAAAATGTCATTTTCATTATACCTTACTTTGAATGATATTATCAAAATAAGATGCTAAGTTTAGTGGAATACCTGTTAAATCAACGATCAAAGTAGTATCTGTTAAGATAAAAAGAGAATAAAGATAAGTAAACGCTTCTAAGTTATCCACAGTTTTCAAGTTTAAAAGAACCGTTTTAGTTTGATAGTTATCCACAAGCTTCATATACCAATTGCAAGCAGCCAAAAACTGTTCATCAGACCATGAAAAAGGTAAACCAGAAGCTAATTTTTCTTTAACTTTGTAACAATCCAATACATTTCGAATAGTTCCTTTGTATAGAACATTTATAGAACCATTAAAATGTTGTTCAGTTATAACAAGGTATTTTATTCCATTCTTTATCTCACTAAGATAGGAATCCAATTTTTCTAATTCATAACTCAATAAAAAATTTTCAGGAGAGATAATACAGATAATACGTTGTTTACTAGCAAGATCTGATTCTAAAAGATTTAATTGAAAAATTAGCTTATCAAAGTTAGAAAGTTTTAAATAGTTATTTTTTGAAAAGGTTAACTCATTACTGATCCATTTTTTATCAAAAGGCTCCAATTTAAAACTAATGATTTTAGATGAATTCTGTTGGTTTAAAAAATCAACTTCATCCACTAACTCATCCCAACTGTCAACTAACCCTTTATAAAATGGGGAAAATTCAAGTTGATTCAAGAAAGTTTTTTTAAGCTGAGCTACGACCTTATCTAAAGCTGCAGAATCAAAATGTTTATTTGGAGAAAAAATAATAAACTCAAAATCATTACGAGGTAAAAGTGTTTGATCTTGATATATTTTAAGTGCAGTACCTTTATGGCTAAAATAATTTTGAAAAGAATCAATCAATTGCTGCCAAAGTAACTGATTTCCCTTTAAAATGGTTACATCATCTATTAAAATAGTAGAAGTTTGAGTGGTTTCTTGAATATGCCATTCTTTCATAGAATCACCATTGGATCATCAGTTAATGCTTGTTCAGTTATCGTCTTGTCACCTACAAGCATAAACATATTGGTGTATTGTTTTTCAGTTACCGCCATGGCACGAATGGAGCCATTTTTTGGAAGATTATTTCTTAGACCCATCATATAGGTATCCAGACTTGAACGATTTGGAAATATCTTTGCATAAACGGAGAATTGGACCATTGTAAAGCCATTATTAATCAAGTATTTTCTAAATCTAGAATAAGTCTTACGTTCACTTTTTGTGTTCATTGGCAAATCAAAAAATAAAATCAACCGCATAAATCTATAAGGAGATGCCATTGGCAGGGTAGACCAATAGATCTGGGTTATTTTCGTTCATCCCTTTAATGAATGATTGAATAAGTATTTCTATTGCATTTAGAATAGTTTGTTTTTGATTGCCAATCAATATTTTGTTATTGCTAATTAAATGAACGATTTTTTGTTTTGTTTTTAGATCCAGATAAGTATCCTCGTTGCACATAACACTCACCCATAGATCAATAATTGGACGGAAAGGTTCAATCAAATCATCGGCTAAATTAAAAGCATTGTATTGATTATGATGACCGATTCCAAATGAAGGCTGAAGGCCATAAGCAACGATCGTTCTGGCAACTGTTGAACGCAAAACGATATAGCCGTAGTTTAAACCAGAATTGATTCCATCAAAACTATCTCGGTCACGAATAAATGAACTGCCAAATAATGTTTTAAAATAAAGCTTAGCTGCATGACCCTCACGATTTGTTTCATCTGAGAAGCCAACTTCTTGTGATAGGTACTGGAGCATTTGAATAGAATCAGGTTCCTTCTTTAAATGTTCAAGAACAGAGGCTTGATTATTGATTTTTATCTGGATAATTTTTTGCCACATAGTTCCTTTTGTTTGTTCATTCCACTGAACTTGTCTTTCTAAAACTCTTGATGATTGGTGATGGCTATGAGGAGAGAGGGCATAGATATTTGGTAAATGTTTTTCATCACAAAAAATTAATAAAATATGATATTCGGCTAATTTATTCAACAATCTTGCCGTTACAACTGTTTGTTGATTATCAACAATAATAGTATGTATATCAGAAAGCGGTATTAAAATTTCAGTTTCTTCTCGAACGACTTTTAAATTATCTAAATACAATTTTAAATAGTCGGATTTTTCAATGTAAACAACACGCCAACTCATTTGTTCACCCCATATGATTAGATTTAGATACAAAAAAAGCCCCATAAATGGGGCGATTTCGGCATAAAGCCTTATTTTGATAGGTCCTCACGACCCTTTAGTATAAGGAAGTCTTCCGTCGAAGACACTATCATTATAACAAGACTTATATATTTTGTAAACCCTTTATTGAGGAGTTTTTGGTAATAGATTGTTCATTAAGAAAAGGAGTGAAAACTTCTTTTTTAACTGGATACTGATTGCCAAGAACATCCACATGTACCTTAGTTAAGTTAGCTAGAGGTCCAAGAGTTGGTAGCTGTCTTTTTATAGTTTTAAGTTCAAGATCTTCAACTTCAATCATATTTTGTCTAGGATTATTATCTCCTCTAAACAATTTATCATATTTTACTAATTTATTATTACTTTTTTCAGTAACAGAATCTTTAATCTTTTCAACTTTATCATAAGAAATCATATCATTCTTGTACAAACTAAACTGAAACTCATAGCTCTCATCAATTTGCTTATAGGGAGCGTTTCTTCCATCTTTTCCATTATACAGACTCATGTCCAATGTATAAACTCCATCAACTTTTCTAAACCAATTATATGGAACACCAAGATACTTATATTTACCTCCATCATTCATATAAATATCTACACGAATACTTTTTCTGCTCAATAGAACGACATTATTTTTCTTGCTATTGTACTTGTCTGTAATATCTACATGAATCCCTAGTTTGCTATCTAAAAATTTCAAACTCTTTACTGGAACTTTACCATCTTTAAGAATGTATCCGTGCTCTTTATAAAAATCTTGGAAAGGATTGTCTGCATGGCTATGAGCATTCATAACATTCAACAGCAGACTCCATGTTTTGGGATCATGCTGAGCCATTAAGAAATTGTCAGGATTGGCATCAATTTTTTTCTTTAATCCGTCGAATCCCTTTTTATCCAATTGATAAATGTTTTTGACTTTCCCCACTACATACTTCTCGTTATCTTTCTCACGGGTAGAGTAGAGTGTCTGATTTGACATCGTCCGGTTTGGTTTACGGTCGACTTTATGTGAGTACTTGATTCTGTCTTCGTAGTTTCTTAATTGGCTGATAAACTTCAATGATTTATTATCAAATAATTGACCTTCTTCTAAAATTTCACCTGTATCTGTGTCGACTGCAAGACCCTCTGTGCTAAAAGAAGTGTTTTTCAATTGCTTAAACAATGGCATCCGACCAATAGCAGCAACAATCAAAGCATCGATAGCATGATGATGGTGTCCGTCATCTCTAACTTTTCTTAGTTTTGTGCGTCTGCGCAATGCTGCTGTAAAACTGCCACGAATAGACAATACTTGTGTAGGAATAGCATTGTTTTGGTAAAAAGTACGAAGCGAACTGGAGAAGCTTCTCATTGCATACTGTGTATCAACCAAGTTTCGGTTAATAAAGTCTTTTTGAATCTCTTCATCATGTTGGACATCCCGTTGTTCTAGAAGGTAACCCAATTTTTTATTACTGATTCTACGAGATTTAAATAAATTCAGACAATCCAATTTGTATTCTTCAAACGAGCGGCTTGCTTTCCCACTTTGGAAATATTGCCATGGAGTCAATTGTCCTTTAAGTTGATTTTCTTTATGGTAAACCAGTACTTTGTTTTGTTGGCTGTCATCAAAAGAATAGGAAAGAGGAATAATATGATCAATTTCGAATTTTGTAAAATCATAAACAATATCAGATATTGCGATGTGTTTTCCAGAATAAGCACATTTTCCATCTTGGGCATCCCATAATTTAAGAGCCATGTGTTTGTTCCCATTCAAACGTAGATCCTTTAAGTTTTTAACTTCTAACAAATCACATATTTTCTTTTCAAATTTCCCTTGATTTCTTTGAGCATCATTATATTTTGTTCTTTCATCTTCACTGTTCTTTTCCCGTGCCATTTCAACTACAACATAATCCAGTTCACCATATTGTTTACGGACAGCATTTGTTACTTTTATCGCTTCACGATGGGCACGTTTAGCAACAGTGCTTAAAATCGCTTCATCGTCAAATTGGATTTTAGTTCCAGACTGCAATTTTTCCATGCGGCTTTTACCTAAGCCGTGTTCAGTAAATAATTGCATTTGATTTTTGCTCGTTTCCCATAGTTCTGGCAAAATCAATTGAATCGCTTTTTTGGATAAAGCGTGGTATTCCTTGAAAGCAGTATCATTTAATAATGCCTCTGTAATTTCTTTTAGGTCATCTTGATAAGCAGTGTTGAAAACGTCGGTGAGCTGTTCTTTACGGCGAATTAAGCTTTTTTCTGCTGTCAATATTTCAGCGATGTCATCCAGTACATCAGTGTTGTCAAAGAATCCTTCAGGAACGGAAACAGATTCTAGTAATTTTAATAATTTTTTAAATCCAATAAAATCAGTAAAAATGGGTTTGTTTGTTTTTAAATCAATTCGAGCACCTTTAATGTCATCTGGGTTAGACACGTCAAGATACTTAGCAATAATATTTAAAGTGACTCTTTTTCCTTTTTTAATAAAATTATTGATTAGGTACTGTTTATCTTTCATTGAAAGGTGATCCATTTTTCCGGTCTCTGAACTTGGGTATTGGATATTGTTTAAATCATTTAATACATTATATAAATCGGCAGTATAAGACATCTTAGCAATTCTTGGTTCATCTGGAAGATACGTGCAACGGCCACGCATTTTATTGATCATGGTTTCGTGTTTTAATGTCCCGTCGGCTCCTATAAAATATTGTCCAAATGGAGTAGGGGATTTTTTAGATCCTGGTCCATCATAATACATCCGGCGACTAGTGATTAAACTTAAATAGCATTCTTTAAATTTTTCAGTGATCTCAGGATAGACTTCTTGTTGTTTCTCTAGGATAACAGTAGCTTCTTTTACATAGTCGGATGTTTTAAAACGATTGGTGTGATCACGAATGACTTCACCATTATGTAATTTTTCTAATTGAATTTCACAAATAAATTTATCTTTTAATTTTTCACCATTTCTCTTCAATTGTTCTTTGGTAGATAATTCATTGCCGCTTGTCTTTTCCTCTTCCAAAGGTGTATCTAAAGTTGTCCCTCTGCGTTTCACCAAGTGATATAAAGCTGCAGCCAATTCTTCTTTAGAAACAGACTCATAAATTGCATTATAACGAGCTTCATACGGATTAATAGGTTGGATATCGATAGTTGAAAATCCACTTTCTTCCAATAAATCCTTTGTTCGATCCAAACGATGCTTGCGTCTTCTTTTTAATCGTCGTGAACTTCTAAATGAGCGTCTGTCCTCATTAGCGTTTCTAGTGGCTTCTTCAAATAAACGGACACCAGCATCTTTAATATCACCAGTTTCTTCATCAATGATTCCCCAACCGACACTAGAAATACCAATATCCAAACCTAAAATTAACTTTGTCATAAAAATCCTCCTTCTACTATTTATTTATGATGTTATTATACCATCGAAAGATCAAACTAAACCATTTTTTTTGAACCGGTTACAATTTTTAAAAATGAGTCAGCTTTACATGCTTGCCAATATATTTAAATAGAAAATTAAAGACATATACGTAGAACTAGTTAAATATCCTACTAAATATGAACAAAATATGGCTAAATATGCAAAACGCGCGTTTCTTAAATGAAAAACAATATGTAATCGATTGCAGAAATGAAAATGTAATAATACCGATGAGTTTGTTAAAGAATTAACATCATATTTTTGTGATTACTATGCTATACTAATCTGCGTGAGAGAAATAAAAGGGTATAAAAAACCACGGAGGGTATGCTTTGAATAAGAAATTGATAACTGGGATGATTGCAGCATTGTTATTTGCAACTCCAATTATAATGCCGACCGCGACAGAAGCAGCGAGCATTTCAGAACTTGAAAATCAAAAAGCAGAATTAGAAAACAAATCAGCTGACTTAAACTCAAAAATCCAATCTCAAGAAGAAACCTTAAATAACCTAGAATCTGAAAAAGCAAATCTTGAATCAGAAGTTGAAAAATTACAAACGAATATCGATACTGTGGTACTAGAACTGAAAGTACAAGAGCAAAAATTAGCTGACTCAAAAGCTAAGATTGAAAAATTAAAAGCAGAGATTGAAAAATTAAAAGATCTTATCGCTAGACGTGAAGAGAAATTAGAACATCAAGCTAGAAATGTACAAACAGATGGCAGTACTTCTAATATGGTTGATTTAGTATTATCTGCAGAAAGTTTGTCAGATTTAATCGGGCGTGTAGGTGTAGTAAACCAATTAGTTTCTGCAAACAAAGATATTGTTACTCAACAAGAGAATGATAAAAAAGAAGTAGAAAAGAATGAAAAAGCAGCACAAGATGAAAAAGTTGCAATTGAATCATTAAAAGCTGAAATTGAAGTAAATAAAAATAACTTGGTTGCTCAAAAAGCAGAATTAGATGACAAGATTGTTCAAGTAGCAACTAAATACGATATGACAGAATCTGAAAAAAATGAATTTGTTAAAGAACAAGCGGTTATTGCGACTCAGACAAGTGTCTTGTCTAGCGAATTACAAGAAGAACGTCAACGCATTATAGCTGAAGAAGAAAAAGCACAAGCAGCTGCTAAAAAAGCAGAAGCTGAGGCAGAAGCTAAAGCAGCACAAGCAGAGGCTAAAGCAGCGGAAACTAAACAAACAACAAGTTCTTCAAGTCAAGCTCAATCAAGCAATAAAACACAAGCAAGCACTCAATCATCTTCAAACAGTTCAGGGTTTATTAATCCAAGTGGAGGTTATACTACTTCTTCTTATGGCTACCGTATTCACCCGATTACTGGCGTAAATAAATTACATGGTGGTATTGACTTTGGTGGCGGCGGTCCAATCGTAGCAGCACAAAGCGGTACAGTTGTTTTTGCTGGGTACCATAGTGACTGGGGTTATTATGTGAAAATTGATCATGGAAATGGCGTACAAACATTATACGCTCACATGGTATCCGGAAGTTTATTGGTAACAGCCGGACAACAAGTATCACAAGGACAACAAATTGGAACAATGGGTACGACTGGTTCTTCTACAGGAGTTCACTTACACTTTGAAGTCTATGTAAATGGTTCTCGTGTTGACCCAGCAGGTTATCTATAAAAAGGTAGTTTTCAAAATAATGGCGTATAAATTAAATACTTAAATCAGATAGCTTTAGTCCTCTCTTTCAAAGAGAGGACTTTTTTAGTAGAATGAATAAATAATAGATGAAATGGGCGGGGATTACAAATGGAACTAATTTTATCCACAAAAAACGAACGCGTAAAAAATTGGAAAAAACTTCAATCAAGAAGAGGGCGTCAAAAATCTGGTGCCTATTTAATTGAAGGTTTCCATTTAATAGAAGAAGCTTTAAAAAACCATGCAATAATTTTAGAAATAATGATAAGTGAAGAAGTAGCTGTGGGAGATATTCCTGAATTTAATGAAGCAAAACAAGTTGAAATTTCTGCAGAAATCGCAAAAATCTTAAGTGAGACTGAAACTTCTCAAGGTATTTTTGCGGTTGTAAAAAAAGTAGATCAATTAGATAAGCCTATTCTTACGAAGCCTTTTTTATTTTTAGACAATGTTCAAGACCCGGGAAATGTTGGAACAATGGTTCGCACAGCAGATGCTGCTGGTTTTGGGGGAGTCGTATTAGGAAAGGGGTCCGTTGATCTTTACAATAGTAAAGTGTTGCGCTCTATGCAAGGAAGTCATTTTCATTTGCCGGTATACCAAGGAGATTTAAATGAATGGTTTGATTTATTTTTTGAACATGAGTTTCCAGTTTTTGGTACTGAGTTAAATGAAGAGGCTGTTTCCTATCGAGAAATTACCCCTCAAGTTGTGTATGGGTTAGTTATGGGAAATGAAGGCAATGGAATGTCGGATGAATTATTAAAACGTACTACAAAGAATCTCTATATTCCAATTGTAGGACAAGCTGAGTCTCTAAATGTTGCAGTAGCTGCTGGGATAGTCATGTTTTCATTAACAAAGATTGAAAGTTGAGTGTTGCGAAACTATGTCAAAAAAATGAACATTCCTAATATTTCTTTAAAATTTAAGTGTTCTGCTTTAAAAGTCGAAGTATACATTGTATGATGGGAACCAGTTAGCAAATCATTATAGATTATTACGAAAAGGAAGTTGTTTAATGACCGAACCAAAATGGAAGCAAGATTTAGAATACGTTGCACTTATCGAGGATTTATTGGAATGTGAAGAAGTAAAGAAACTTAATGACTATACTCAACATCATTTTACTACAAGACTAGATCATTCAATTAGCGTATCTTATATCAGTTATTGTATTGCTAAAAAACATAATTTGGATGCTAGAGCTACAGCTCGTGCAGGTTTGCTTCATGATTTGTTTTATTATGATTGGAGAACAACGAAATTTGATGAGGGAACTCATGCATATGTACACCCTCGCATGGCTTGCGAAAACGCAAAAAAATTAACAGAACTAAGTGATTTAGAGTGCGACATTATTATTAAACACATGTGGCTAGCTACTGTAGCTCTTCCAAAGTATAAAGAAAGTTACATTGTAACGTTTGTTGATAAATATTGTGCAGTAAAAGAAGTCGCTGTTCCATTGACTGGAAAAATGAGAAGCTCTGTAAAGAACGCTTGGGCTCGTTTGAAACCAGCTGCAGTACAATAAAAATATAAATATAAATAAGTTGTAATAGACGTTTTTAACTGAATCTTAAAAGACTAAACCTTAAATAAGGCTTAGTCTTTTTTTGCTTCAGTTAGAAGGTTTTTTAGAATTTCAGTTCGTGTTTCAACCAATTCTGGGAATTGATAAAAAAAGTTTTGTTTTTTTTGAGCAACGGTATCATTGCTTTGTTTAGGAGAGAGAATAAAAAATGTCCATGATTCAGCAATATCTTCTTCAGGATGGGTAACAGCATAGCTTGTCAAAAAGTCATCAGCATGTTCAAGATAAAATGCTTGTTGAGCTTTTGAATCTGACTGAACATTGAGATGTTGCCACTCTTTATAATAATAAATCCAAAATTCTTGGTAATATACATTCATATACGAATCAGGAGTGCTTTCTCCATAGAAAGAAGAGTAAGTAGTTTCTTTTTGATCAAAAGTTTTCCAATCGTAATTGCTGACCAATTGTTTGTTGTTTAAAGTCAAAAGGTGACCGTATTCATGAATTAAAGTGTAATAAAAATTTTTTTTATCAATACTATCGATAAAATCCACTCCAAGTTGCCAAGTATCTCCATTGTAGTCTAAGGGTTCAACGTAACCTAAAAGATTGCTAATACCATCTGAAAAAACAGAGAAAGAATAAACGTTTGTCCGTAAGTCTGCTGGTATAATTGTTTTAAAAGTGTCCCATAATCGATGATGGTCATTTGTATCTCTAGCATACTCAGTCTGATTAGTATTAGCTGTATTGATAATTCCATTGGAAAGCACATCATTAGTAACTTGATAGGTTACAATAGTTGATTTTTGGATTAAGGCACTTTGACTTTGTTCTATATTAGTACCAGCTTTTGTAGGAGCTCCAGATTTGAAGTCTAAAGGATCACCAATAAGTTCTTTTATCTCATCAAGATAACCGTCCCCCTCTTCAATGGTGCCCTCACTACTAGATTTTTCAACAGTATCGTCAATGAATCCCGGCATTGTGATAATCTCATAAGAAAAATAGCTTAGAAACAATAATGAGCTAGTGAAAATCAAAAATAAGATTCGCTGCATCTTTCTTTCACCTCCAAAAATCCCATTAGTTAGATACTGTAAGTTTAGTGAACGCAAATAAAATTGTAAAGCAAAGATACCTTTTTACCCGTAAAGAAACGCATTCGTTAAAGGGATAGAAAGATTTCTTTTAAGACACAAAAATAATACATGAAATTTTCAAAAAAAAGATTGTCGAAGTATAACTCAGAGTATATAATAATGCTTGCCGTATAAAATTAAAAAGACAAAATGGGTCTTCTTAATCCAGTGAAATAGGGAATGCAAGCGGTTCAATGAATGCTACAATAAAATGAATTTTCAGATAGGATTGGAGGAAGCTTAAATGATAGAGGTAACGTTTACCAAACAAAAAGCACTTATTAGAAAAGCTAGTTCAGAAGATTTGCCAGAAATGGTAGATATCTATAATAAGGCCATACTTACAGGAGGCATCACCTGTGATCTTGATCCATTTACAGTAGAAGAAAGAAAATCATGGTTTGAGTCTCATCAAATAGAAAAATACCCACTGTTCGTTTATGAAGTTGATGGAAAGGTTGCCGGATATAGTCATTTAAGTGGATACCGAGTAGGAAGAAGAGCGGTAGAACAGGTAGCTGAAATTAGTTATTATGTAAATAGTGATTATCGAAAGCGTGGAATTGGATCAAAGTTAGTTGATTATGCGCTACAACAAGCTAAAGAGATTGGTTACTTAAATGTTATTGCGATGATCGTAGAAGGTAATGGAGCAAGTGAATACATTCTTGGGAAATTTGGTTTTCAACAATGGGGAAGAATGCCAAAGATAGCTGATTTTAACGGAGCGTTACATGATCATTTGTATTATGGATTGAAAATCAATTAAAAAACTAAAAAAAGTAGAATTGGATAGCCTTAAAAAGGGATTTGATGCTACTTTTTTTAAAATTCGACTTTAAACGATGAATAGATTTTTATTTAGTTGAATAAATATTCTTTTGACCTGACGGATAATTCAGTGGGAAAACATCTAATAAGTTCGTGTTTATTTAAAAAAAGAGCTGATAGTTTAATAATAATGAAAAAAAGTTTGTGGTTATTGAAAATGTAGTTTTTTTTATAAAAAAACATTGACGATACTCTAAATTCCTGTTATGTTAATACATGTCGCTGAGACAGGTTGAAACAAACCGACACAGCAAAAAAAGAAAAATCAAAAAGTTGTTGACAGACGATCCGCTAGATGTTAGTATTAGTGAGTTGTCACAAACGAAACAACATGCTTTAGACCTTTGAAAACTAAACAAAGTAAGACGAACCAAATGTGAGGGTGACTTAGCAGTGCTAAGTCAACAGTAACAAAAATAGTGAATAATTATTCGCTAGCAATCAATATGAGCTTCAAGCATCATTTTATATGAGAGTTTGATCCTGGCTCAGGACGAACGCTGGCGGCATGCCTAATACATGCAAGTCGAACGCTTTGATTTCACCGGGTGCTTGCACCCACCGAAGTCAAAGAGTGGCGGACGGGTGAGTAACACGTGGGTAACCTGCCCATAAGAGGGGGATAACATTCGGAAACGGATGCTAATACCGCATACTTCTAATCGCCTCCTGGCGAATGGAAAAAAGGTGGCTTCGGCTACCGCTTATGGATGGACCCGCGGCGTATTAGCTAGTTGGTGAGGTAATGGCTCACCAAGGCGATGATACGTAGCCGACCTGAGAGGGTGATCGGCCACACTGGGACTGAGACACGGCCCAGACTCCTACGGGAGGCAGCAGTAGGGAATCTTCCGCAATGGACGAAAGTCTGACGGAGCAATGCCGCGTGAGTGAAGAAGGTTTTCGGATCGTAAAACTCTGTTGTTAGAGAAGAACAAGGATGAGAGTAACTGCTCATCCCCTGACGGTATCTAACCAGAAAGCCACGGCTAACTACGTGCCAGCAGCCGCGGTAATACGTAGGTGGCAAGCGTTGTCCGGATTTATTGGGCGTAAAGCGAGCGCAGGCGGTTCTTTAAGTCTGATGTGAAAGCCCCCGGCTCAACCGGGGAGGGTCATTGGAAACTGGAGAACTTGAGTGCAGAAGAGGAGAGTGGAATTCCACGTGTAGCGGTGAAATGCGTAGATATGTGGAGGAACACCAGTGGCGAAGGCGACTCTCTGGTCTGTAACTGACGCTGAGGCTCGAAAGCGTGGGGAGCAAACAGGATTAGATACCCTGGTAGTCCACGCCGTAAACGATGAGTGCTAAGTGTTGGAGGGTTTCCGCCCTTCAGTGCTGCAGCTAACGCATTAAGCACTCCGCCTGGGGAGTACGACCGCAAGGTTGAAACTCAAAGGAATTGACGGGGACCCGCACAAGCGGTGGAGCATGTGGTTTAATTCGAAGCAACGCGAAGAACCTTACCAGGTCTTGACATCCTTTGACCACTCTAGAGATAGAGCTTTCCCTTCGGGGACAAAGTGACAGGTGGTGCATGGTTGTCGTCAGCTCGTGTCGTGAGATGTTGGGTTAAGTCCCGCAACGAGCGCAACCCCTATTATTAGTTGCCAGCATTCAGTTGGGCACTCTAGTGAGACTGCCGGTGATAAACCGGAGGAAGGTGGGGATGACGTCAAATCATCATGCCCCTTATGACCTGGGCTACACACGTGCTACAATGGATGGTACAACGAGTCGCAAGGTCGCGAGGCCAAGCTAATCTCTTAAAGCCATTCTCAGTTCGGATTGTAGGCTGCAACTCGCCTACATGAAGCCGGAATCGCTAGTAATCGCGGATCAGCACGCCGCGGTGAATACGTTCCCGGGTCTTGTACACACCGCCCGTCACACCACGAGAGTTTGTAACACCCGAAGTCGGTGAGGTAACCCTTTTGGGAGCCAGCCGCCTAAGGTGGGACAGATAATTGGGGTGAAGTCGTAACAAGGTAGCCGTATCGGAAGGTGCGGCTGGATCACCTCCTTTCTAAGGAATATAACGGAAACCCACACATTCGTCTTTACTTTGTTTAGTTTTGAGAGGTCTAATCTTCTCAAAAACGCAACTTTGGTTGCGGCAAGACGTTGTTCTTTGAAAACTGGATAAAGTTAAAAAGTGTAATTCAAGTAACAAACCAGAAACACACCGAAAAGTTTTAAAAAATGAGTTTTTTTAAGGTTCTCATCGAAAGATGAGGTTTAAAAATTAACTGTTAACCATAGGTTAAGTTAATAAGGGCGCACGGTGAATGCCTTGGCACTAGGAGCCGATGAAGGACGGGACTAACGCCGATATGCTTTGGGGAGCTGTAAGTGAGCTTTGATCCAAAGATTTCCGAATGGGGGAACCCAGCATCTTTGATAGGATGTTACTGCTGACTGAATACATAGGTCAGTAGAGGTAGACGCAGAGAACTGAAACATCTAAGTACCTGCAGGAAGAGAAAGAAAAATCGATTCCCTGAGTAGCGGCGAGCGAAACGGGAATAGCCCAAACCAGAAAGCTTGCTTTCTGGGGTTGTAGGACTGAACACATAGAGTCATAAATGAAGTAGGTAGAAGAAGCGACCTGGAAAGGTCTGCCGAAGAAGGTAAAAGCCCTGTAATCGAAACCTATTTCACTCTGATCAGTATCCTGAGTACGGCGGAACACGAGAAATTCCGTCGGAATCCGGGAGGACCATCTCCCAAGGCTAAATACTCCCTAGTGACCGATAGTGAACCAGTACCGTGAGGGAAAGGTGAAAAGAACCTCGGAAGAGGAGTGAAATAGCCCCTGAAACCGTGTGCCTACAAATAGTTAAAGCCCGTTAATGGGTGATAGCGTGCCTTTTGTAGAATGAACCGGCGAGTTACGATCCCATGCGAGGTTAAGTTGATGAGACGGAGCCGCAGCGAAAGCGAGTCTGAATAGGGCGAATGAGTATGTGGTCGTAGACCCGAAACCAAGTGATCTACCCATGTCCAGGTTGAAGGTGCGGTAATACGCACTGGAGGACCGAACCCACGTATGTTGAAAAATGCGGGGATGAGGTGTGGGTAGCGGAGAAATTCCAATCGAACTTGGAGATAGCTGGTTCTCTCCGAAATAGCTTTAGGGCTAGCCTCGGAATTAGAATCATGGAGGTAGAGCAACTGTTTGGACTAGGGGCCCTTCTCGGGTTACCGAATTCAGATAAACTCCGAATGCCATTGATTTATATCCGGGAGTCAGACTGCGAGTGATAAGATCCGTAGTCGAAAGGGAAACAGCCCAGACCACCAGCTAAGGTCCCAAAGTTTATGTTAAGTGGAAAAGGATGTGGAGTTGCTTAGACAACTAGGATGTTGGCTCAGAAGCAGCCATCATTTAAAGAGTGCGTAATAGCTCACTAGTCGAGTGACCCTGCGCCGAAAATTTACCGGGGCTAAACATAACACCGAAGCTGTGGATAGAACCATTGGTTCTATGGTAGGAGAGCGTTCTAAGGGCGTTGAAGCTAGATCGTGAGGACTAGTGGAGCGCTTAGAAGTGAGAATGCCGGTATGAGTAGCGAAAGACGGGTGAGAATCCCGTCCACCGAATGACTAAGGTTTCCTGGGGAAGGCTCGTCCTCCCAGGGTTAGTCGGGACCTAAGTCGAGGCCGAATGGCGTAGACGATGGACAACAGGTTGAGATTCCTGTACCAGTTGGTTTTGTTTGAACAATGGAGGGACACAGTAGGCTAAGGAATACGCGCTGTTGGATATGCGCGTCCAAGCAACAAGTTTTGAAGTGAGTCAAATGCTTGCTTCTTTAAGAACAAGTTGTGATGGGGAGGGAAATTAAGTACCGAAGTTCCCGATGTCACACTGTCAAGAAAAGCTTCTAGTTAGAAACCAACTGCCCGTACCGCAAACCGACACAGGTAGTCGAGGAGAGAATCCTAAGGTGTGCGAGAGAACTCTCGTTAAGGAACTCGGCAAAATGACCCCGTAACTTCGGGAGAAGGGGTGCTGACCAATTGGTCAGCCGCAGTGAATAGGCCCAGGCGACTGTTTATCAAAAACACAGGTCTCTGCAAAATCGTAAGATGACGTATAGGGGCTGACGCCTGCCCGGTGCTGGAAGGTTAAGAGGATGGGTTAGCTCTCGGGCGAAGCTCAGAATTGAAGCCCCAGTAAACGGCGGCCGTAACTATAACGGTCCTAAGGTAGCGAAATTCCTTGTCGGGTAAGTTCCGACCCGCACGAAAGGCGTAACGATCTGGGCACTGTCTCAACGAGAGACTCGGTGAAATTATAGTACCTGTGAAGATGCAGGTTACCCGCGACAGGACGGAAAGACCCCATGGAGCTTTACTGCAGTTTGATATTGAGTGTTTGTACAGCTTGTACAGGATAGGTAGGAGCCATTGAAGCCAGGACGCCAGTCTTGGTGGAGGCGTTGGTGGGATACTACCCTTGCTGTATGACCACTCTAACCCACAGCCCTTATCGGGCTGGGAGACAGTGTCTGACGGGCAGTTTGACTGGGGCGGTCGCCTCCTAAAGTGTAACGGAGGCGCCCAAAGGTTCCCTCAGAATGGTTGGAAATCATTCGCAGAGTGTAAAGGCATAAGGGAGCTTGACTGCGAGACCTACAAGTCGAGCAGGGACGAAAGTCGGGCTTAGTGATCCGGTGGTTCCGCATGGAAGGGCCATCGCTCAACGGATAAAAGCTACCCTGGGGATAACAGGCTTATCTCCCCCAAGAGTCCACATCGACGGGGAGGTTTGGCACCTCGATGTCGGCTCATCGCATCCTGGGGCTGTAGTCGGTCCCAAGGGTTGGGCTGTTCGCCCATTAAAGCGGTACGCGAGCTGGGTTCAGAACGTCGTGAGACAGTTCGGTCCCTATCCGTCGCGGGCGTAGGAAATTTGAGAGGAGCTGTCCTTAGTACGAGAGGACCGGGATGGACACACCTCTGGTGTACCAGTTGTTCTGCCAAGGGCATTGCTGGGTAGCTATGTGTGGACGGGATAAACGCTGAAAGCATCTAAGCGTGAAGCCCCCCTCAAGATGAGATTTCCCATCACGTAAGTGAGTAAGACCCCTGAGAGATGATCAGGTAGATAGGTTGGAAGTGGAAGTATAGCGATATACGGAGCGGACCAATACTAATCGGTCGAGGACTTAACCAAAGCAAGACCCGGTGTACGAAGGTAAGCAAACGAAACACACTTTAGACTTTATCCAGTTTTGAGAGTCCAACGGACTTTCGATTGACATTGTGTGGTGATGAAGGCAAGAAGGTCACACCTGTTCCCATGCCGAACACAGAAGTTAAGCTTCTTAGCGCCGATGGTAGTGAAGGGATTCCCTTTGTGAGAGTAGGACGTTGCCACACAAATTAGAAAAAAGACATCATCCTCGGATGGTGTCTTTTTTTAGTTGGAATTTTTCTAATGCTTTACGGTTGTATGATAAATGGTATGGCTGCTTCAAAAAAATTTCCTTCTGGAATGGACGGGTTTCTTTGTGGAGGATGGACCGCTTGAAAATCTAGATTTTTACAGGATTCAGGATTCAAAGAAATCGTAATCGCTGAAACGTTAATAATTTCAAATTCTCATTGAAATCTATACAGGACTACAAATAACTCTATTCTTTTTAGAAATTAGAAATTTTAAGCACAGACAATTTTATTCAACCAAAAGACACCCTTGGGTATTGAATAGTTCATTGTCCAAGGATATCTTTGTACGTTATGTTTAAATTTTTATGAGCGAGGATTGTCTAGTAAAACAGTGTTCTTAATATCTTCAACTGTCTTGGTCCCAGCAAGCTGCATAACAATCTCAAGTTCATGTTTAAAATGATCAAAAACTGATTTTACACCTTGAGAACCACCTAAAGCTAAGCCATAAATGGCTGGACGACCAATTGCAACTAAATCAGCACCACTAGCTAAAGCTTTAAAGACATGTTGGCCTCTACGTACGCCACTATCAAAAACAACAGGTACTTTTTTATCAACAGCTTCAGCAACACTTTGTAATGAGTCAAATGCAGCAGGACCGCCATCTAACTGACGTCCACCATGATTAGTTACCCAAATACCACCGGCACCAGAGGCAAGAGAAATTAAAGCGTCTTCAGCTGATTGTACGCCCTTAACAAAGACAGGCAAGCCAGAGTAAGATGCAATAAATTCAACATCTTTAGGGCTAAGCACTTGTTTAGAAGAGCCATAAACAGAATCCATGGAGTGTCCAACACCTGATTGATAAGCTTGAACGATTGGCATACCTAGAGGAAAAACAAAACCATTTCGTTTGTCAGCTTCACGATTTCCTCCAACAGTTGCATCTGCTGTTAATACGATCGCTTTTACCCCATTAGCTTTGGTTTCATCCAAAATATCTCGGTTAATGCCATCGTCTTTACTCATATAAAATTGGAACCATTGTGGAGCACCAGCACCAGCTTCTGAAATTTCTTTGAATGGTTTATTGGCGTATGAGCTGATAGTCATGATGGATCCAGATTCAGCCACAGCTTTTGCAGTAGCAGGTTCAGCTGCTGCGTTAGCAAGACCATGTGCAGCGACCGGAGCCATAATGATAGGTGTAGCTAAATCGCACCCAAAAATAGATGTATGTTGATTAGGGTGCTCAATATTTTTTAATACACGAGGAACAATTAGTTTATGATTAAAAGAGTCAATATTTTGTTTGATTGTCCACAAGTCTCCAGCCCCACTTGAAATGTAACCATAACCGCCTTTTGGAATGACTTTTTCAGCTTCTAACTCGAGATCAAAAACATTTATGATATCTAATGGTTTTTCTGCTTCACTCGCTTTATAAGGAACTTGGTTGGCGTAGGCTGATTCTTCTTTTATATTATCTGAGGAATGAGTTATTTGTACATCTTTTTCAACTTCTGTCATGGTATTCCCTCCAAAAAGTTATAGTTGATGTTAGGGCTAAGTTTACCACTCTAGAAGAAAAATTCAATTTTTAAGAGTAAATTATGATTAGTTTAATGAGAATTTGTTTATTGTATTGAACTAATGATTTGCTGAAGCTAAAATTAAAATGATTAAAAGTGTTGTAAATAATTCAGTAGTTTCAAAGAACTATTATTCTACTTTTGACAAAAGTTTGTCTCATTAGGACGATGGATAAAAAAAAGGTTGACAAATGGTGATAGATTACTTACTATTTATAACCAATAATGTTATAATATTATGAAAGAGGTGAAGAAGATATGATAACCATTAAAGATGAAGAAAAGAGTGTCTATTGTGAATCTAAGCAAAAAAAGATTTGCCCTAAATTTGAACATACATTTGCCATTTTAGGTAAAAAATGGATGGGACTTATCATTGAAGTGTTATTAGAAGGTCCTCAACGCTTTAAAGATATAGCAGCTACTATTCCAAACGTAAGCGATCGTGTGTTGGTCGAACGTCTAAAAGAGCTTGAACAAGAAGGTCTTGTAGCTCGTACGGTTGATCCAGATGCGACGATGAGAGTGGCGTATAGTTTAACTGAAAAAGGCCAGGCTTTAAAAGTAGTGATGGCTGATGTTCAAACTTGGGCTGACGAATGGATTTGTGAGAAATAAACACAATCTTATTGGAAAGTACTTGACCTTTAAGTCAAGACTACGTTAAACTAAACCAGTATGTAAAAAATGAATAATTAAAAACTGTGATGGAAAAGAGTAATTTGGATAATCTGAATCAGAGAGCAAGTGTCATTGGCTGAAAACACTTGAATAGAAAACCAAATGAACGTTCACTTCCTGAGTTGACTTTGGGAATTACACTAAGCTAGCTAAATGTAATGAATAAAGTTCCGGTATACGCCGTTATGTAAATGAAGTGTGGATGTTGCGTATGCATCATTCAAACAAGGGTGGTACCGCGAACGTAGCCTCGTCCCTTTTTAGGGATGAGGCTTTTTGTGTGCTTTAAAATAACTTAGTGTACATGCAGTGAGAGTTGTAACGATAAACTTATTTAAAGGGGAATTAGAATGGACTTAAAAGACAATTTACAATTGTTAAGTAAAGAAGCTGTAGAAAAAATTGAAGCAGCTTCAGATTTAAAAGAACTTGGTCAAGTACGTGTAGCTTACTTAGGGAAAAAAGGACCAATTACTGAAATATCTAAAGGAATGAAGACTGTTTCTTCTGAAGAACGTCCTATCTTAGGTGCACTTGTAAATGAAGTCAGAAATGAAATTACTTCAAATTTAGAAACAAAAAAAGCACGATTAGAGATGGAAAAAATTAACCGTGATTTAGAAAGTGAAGCCATTGACGTAACCTTGCCTGGCAGCTCGGTAGCGGTTGGTCAATCACATGTATTGACTCAGATCATGGAAGAGATTGAAGATCTATTTATTGGAATGGGCTATCAAATTATAGAAGGGCCAGAAGTTGAAGAAGATAGTTACAACTTCGAACGAATGAATTTGCCTAAAGATCATCCTGCTCGGGATATGCAAGATACGTTTTATATTACAAATGAGATTCTATTGCGTACGCATACTTCACCTGTTCAAGCTCGTACTATGGATAAACATGATTTTTCAAAAGGTCCACTAAAAATGATCAGTCCTGGGAAGGTTTATCGCCGAGATAGCGATGACGCAACTCATTCTCATCAGTTCCATCAAATGGAAGGTCTGGTGATTGCTAAAGATATTACAATGGGAGATCTAAAAGGAACGTTAGAAGTGTTTGCTAAAAAATTATTTGGTGCGGAGCGTGAAATACGTTTGCGTCCTAGTTACTTCCCGTTTACTGAACCTTCTGTAGAAGTAGATGTTAGTTGTTTCAAATGCAGTGGAAAAGGTTGTAATGTATGTAAACATACTGGTTGGATTGAAATTCTGGGTGCGGGTATGGTTCATCCAAACGTACTTGAAATGTCTGGAATCGATGCAACGATTTATAGTGGTTATGCATTTGGCTTAGGTCCGGATCGTGTAGCCATGTTAAAATACGGAATTGATGATATTCGTCATTTTTATCAAAATGATGTTCGTTTCTTAAATCAATTCAAGGTAAAGGAGTAAGACTATGAATGTATCTTATCAATGGTTAAAAGAATATTTAGATTTATCAAAAGTAACACCTGATGCACTAGCAGATAAAATGTCACGTACTGGAATTGAGATTGAAGATGTCGCTATTCCAGAAACAGGATTGAAAAAAATAGTTGTTGGTCATGCGGTAGTAGTAGTGGACCATCCAGATTCTGATCATCTACACGTTTGCCAAGTAGATATCGGAGAAGAAGAATTGTCTCAAATCGTTTGTGGTGCACCTAATATTGCTGCTGGTCAAAAAATTATTGTGGCATTACCTGGATCTCGAATTACAGGAAATGCAAAAATCAAAAAAGGGAAGATGCGTGGTCAAGTATCGAATGGAATGGTCTGCTCATTAGCTGAATTAGGTTTCTCTGAAAAAGTGATTCCAAAAAAATATGCAGATGGTATTTATATCTTGCCAGAAGATGCAGTAGCAGGAAAGCCTGTGTTTCCTTATCTTGCAATGGATGATGCGATTCTAGAATTATCAATTACACCTAACCGTGCAGATGCACTAAGCATGCGTGGAGTTGCTCATGAAGTTGGAGCAATTTACGATCAACAACCTAAATTTCCATCTTTTGAATTAACAGAAGATGAATCAGATTCAGTTGAAAACTATCTTAAAGTGGTTGTAGAAAATAGTCAAGATACGCCAAGCTATACTATTCGCATTGTCAAAGATGTTAAAGTTGCTGAAAGTCCAATGTGGCTGCAAACAAAATTAATGAATGCAGGTATTCGTCCGTTGAATAATGTAGTAGACATTACCAATTATATTCTATTAGAATATGGACAACCATTGCATGCATTTGATTACGATCAATTGCAATCAAAAGAAATCGTCGTTCGCAAAGCTGATGATGGAGAAGCTTTAACAACTTTAGATGGAGAAGAACATTCCTTAACTTCTGAAGATATTGTAATCACAAACGGCTCTGTTCCAGTAGCGTTGGCAGGAATAATGGGTGGGCTGGATTCAGAAATTGAAGACACCACTGTAACAGTCGCTATTGAAGCAGCTGTCTTTAACCCAATTTCCGTTCGTAAAACAGCAAAACGATACAATTTAAGAAGTGAATCAAGTTCGCGTTTTGAAAAAGGGATCAATCTTTCTACGATTACAACTGCTGGAGATCATGCTGCAGCGTTAATAGCTGAATTAGCTGGTGGAACAGTAGTAGCTGGAACGTCTTCTCAATCTGTTTTGGAGATCCAGGACAAAGTTGTCTCTATTACATTAAATAGAATCAACCGTTCATTAGGAACGACTATTACCATTGAAGAAGTGAAAGCTATTTTCGACCGTCTAGGATTTAGCGTTGTAGAAAAAGAGGGTTTGTTTGAAGTAGCTATTCCACCACGTCGTTGGGATATTGAAATTGAAGCAGATTTAGTGGAAGAAGTGGCTCGTATTTTTGGTTACGATAATTTACCTTCGACTTTACCAATAAGTCCAGCTCAGCCTGCAGCTTTAGATAATAAACAACGTCTTGTGCGTCATACGCGCCGTTTCTTAGAAGGAGCAGGATTATCACAAGCCATCAGTTACGTATTAACAACTCCAGAAAAAGCAACACAATATATGATGCGTGAGAGTAAAACAACACAATTAGAAATGCCTATGAGTGAAGATCGCAGTACATTACGAATGAATTTATTAAGTGGTCTATTAGATAATGTTAGTTACAATAAAGCACGTAAAAATAAAAATGTCGCTCTATATGAAATTGGCCGTGTGTTCTATAAAGAAGAAAGCCAAGTATTGCCAATTGAAGAAGAACATTTGGCAGGTGTATTGACTGGATCTTTACTAGAAAAAGATTGGAAAGGTCAACCAAAAAAAGTTGATTTCTTTGTTCTGAAAGGTATTTTAGAAGGGTTAACAGCTTCATATGGCTTAACTGAGAAGATTACTTTTGTTGTAGACAAACAGCGTGACGGCATGCACCCAGGACGTACTGCTGCTGTTTACCTAGGAGAAAAGGAAATCGGGTTTGTTGGTCAAATTCATCCTTTGGCAGCAAAAGCGTATGAATTAGATGAAACGTACGGTTTTGAATTGAATCTACAGGCTATTGTAGAAGCTGAAAAAGAATCGACTGTTTATGAAGCTATTCCGAAATTCCCAGGAATGACGAGGGATATTGCTTTATTAGTAGATAAAACTATTACAAATCAACAATTAGTAGATTTAATTTATAAAAAAGGCGGCAAATATTTAGCTAACGTACGGTTGTTTGATATTTATCAAGGCGAGAATATTGAAGAGGGCAAGAAATCAATGGCTTATACACTGTCCTACTTAAATCCTACTGCAACAATGGTGGAAGAAGAAGTGTCAAAAGCTTACGATAAAGTAACAAGTGCGTTAATAGAAGAATACCAAGTCGTTGTACGTTAAGTTTCATTAGAATGATAAAATCATTCCAATGAGCTGAGTGTATCAATGTTAAACAATTTTTTTGAAAAATAACGAAAAGAGTCTTGCTAACAGCAAGGCTTTTTTGTTATGCTAACAAGCACGAAACAAAAAGATTAGTTTATTTTTTGTGAGCTATCTAGAAATATAGGCAATTCAGGAGGAACTGTATGAAAAAGAACGAATTGAAAAAAGAAGTAAGTGGAATCACAGCGTTGACCGTTTTAGTAGGAACAGTTATAGGGGCTGGTATATTTTTTAAACCAACAGCTGTTTACGGCGCATCTGGTGCTCCTGGATTAGGCTTATTGGCTTGGTTTGTAGCTGGTATCATCACAATGGCTGGCGGACTAACAGTTGCCGAAATTGGAACGATTTATCCTCAAACAGGTGGAATGATGATTTATTTAGAAAAAGTATATGGAAGATGGCTGGGATTTCTAGTTGGGTGGGCTCAAATGATCATCTATTATCCAGCGAACGTAGCCGCACTAACTATTATTTTTGCTACTCAATTTGTTAATTTATTTGCATTATCCGATAATATAATTGTACCGATAGCTATTATAACTGCTATTCTTTTAATGGGTATAAATTTTTTAGGAACCAAATATAGTGGGCGGATCCAAACAGCCGCAACTATTTTGAAGTTGATTCCCATTTTAGTTATTATTGTAGCAGGGCTGCTTTATCCTGGCGGAGGTGTAGTAAGACTAATCCCACTTTCAGTAGAAAGTCATCCAGTTTTGACTAGTTTTGGTTCTGCTCTTGTTGCAACTTTATTCGCCTATGATGGATGGATCAATGTAGGGACGCTTGCTGGAGAAATGAAGAGTCCTGGTAAAATGCTGCCAAAAGTGATTATTGGTGGATTATTAATTGTTATGACTGTTTACGTATTGATAAATATTGCCTATTTATTTGTCTTGGATAGTACTCAGCTAGCTGGAACGGATACACCTGCAGCTCTAGTGGCTTCATATCTTTTTGATGGAATCGGCAGCAAATTAGTAACGATAGGAATATTGATCTCTGTATTCGGAGGAATAAATGGGTATATCATTTCTGGACTACGAGTTCCTTATGCTTTAGCAACTCAAAAAATGCTGCCATTTAGTAATTGGTTTGCTAAAGTCAACGCTAAAACCAATTTACCAATTAATGGAGGACTAGTTATCTTAGGAATTGCCATCTTAATGATTTTAACAGGGCAGTTCAATCAACTAACAGATTTAATTGTTTTTGTCATTTGGATTTTTATAACGTTAACGTTCATTGCGGTTATCATCTTAAGAAAAACTCAGCCAAACATTGAACGACCATACAAGGTTCCTTTATACCCAATCATTCCATTAGTTGCTATAATTGGAGGATTATATATTGTTATTAATACTTTAATCGTACAGCCAGAAAATGCCTTTATTGGGATTTTTCTAACACTTATTGGGATACCTGTTTATCTCTATTGCAAAAAGAAATATGGAATACCTGAAAAAGAATAAATGACCTAAAAAACCTCTACTCACTGAAGAACAGTGAATAGAGGTTTTTTAGGATGTGTGATCAGCGCAAGCCACTGATTTTTTTTGCTTTTTCTGTATTCGCAAAATGTAACTTAGCATACTTTCTAAGCAGCGGGATTCCGCCTTGTTTTAAAAGTTTTGCAGCAACTAAATCGCTATTGCTGCCAGCACCAGATGGAATTTTGAAACCTGCTTTTGCGCTCAATTCATCAAGACCTTTTAAAAAGGCATAACGAGCAATAATAGAAGCCGCCGCTACAGCTAAATGATGGCCTTCACCTTTAGTTTGAAAGTAAACAGACTCTTTTATTTGATTTGGCTGATCGCTGATGTGTTTAAAATAAGTTGCAGGGTGCTCAAATTGATCGATTAAAATGCCATTTGGTTTTTGAGGGTTGATTTTTTTGAGGACATTTCCTAATGCCTGATTATGTAAAACAGCCTTCATTTTACCTTGTGTCATCGTGGGCTGAATAGTATTGTATTTTTCAGGCATAACATTTAATAAGCTGTGTGGTAAGAAAGTAACCAAGTCTTTTGCTACACGAATAATTTCAGTATCCTTCATATCCTTCGAATCGCGTACGCCTAATTCCTTTAACAAAGCAAGTTGAGCATGGTCGGCATAAGCTGCAACAACCGTTAATGGTCCAAAATAACTTCCGGTTCCGACTTCATCACTCCCAATAACTGACCAACGACTAAAATCTTTTGGTAAAGGGGTATTCAAAGATGAAGCGGACGATTCTTTTTTTTTTGGTGGGACGATTGATGCTTTAGATTTCCAAATAGCAGCTTCTTTTTCAAAACCTGCTCCTTGAAATAAGACTTTACCCGAGTTATATCCCGTTACATTTACAGCTCCTTTTTTAGCAGCAAAAAAAGCACCAGGAGGAGTAGAGGATTTCAAGCAAGTAGTGTAATACTGTTTCATATCTGTTAAGGTTTCTTTGGAAACCAAGAGTACTTCATTAGACATTCTGTCACTCATTTCTTCATTAATTAATCATCTAACTTGTAGTTTACCATATAATTTCATTTGAAATGGGCAAGATATTAAAATGAAATGAAAAAATGTGCAACTATTAGGTGATTCATGGTAAAATAAGGGAAATGTAATTTTTAGGAGGGACTGCCATGTTAAAAGGGAAAATTCGATATAAAACTACAATAGCAGGAAGACCCTATACGATTATCGGAGCTAGACCCGAAGAACACATGCGGTCAGTATCTAAAATGGTAAATGAGCAAATGCAACAAATTGAATCATTATCAAAAGGTTTAGACCCCGAACGTAGAGCAGTTTTAGTAGCGGTTAATGCTGTATCGGATCAAATTGAACTACAAATAAAACTAGATGCTATGCAAAAAGAACTAGCGGAATTAGAAAAGAAATTACAGAAAGATCAGGAATCTAAAATAAACGAAGAATAAATTCCTGAATAAAGGTGATCAGTATGTTAATGACAGTCCTTATAGTGTTAATTTTGGCCATGGGAGCTTACAGTGGTGCTAGGAGAGGGTTAGTCCTTCAATTCGTTTTTACAATCGGTTACTTTGTTTCATACTTATTGGCAAGAAATTATTATCAACTGTTAGGATCGCATTTAGAATTAATCGTTCCTTATCCATCAGCTACCGAAAGTAGTCAATTTGTTTTTTATGACCAAGCCCTAGGATTTAATCTAGATGGTGCTTTTTATAACGGTGTCGCATTTATCACCATCTTATTTGTAGGTTGGTTGATTACTCGATTTGTAGGTGGCCTATTGAATGCTGTGACGCTTATTCCTGTTATCAAGCAACTAAATACTCTAGGTGGAGCATTATTAAATGTTATTGTTTCTTACATCGCTATCTTTATCGTTTTGTTTTTATTAACAATGGTTCCGGTAGATGCTATTCAAGAATCATTTAATAATAGCTGGTTAGCGCGTACAATAGTAGAAGATACACCAGTCATCTCAGCACAACTGTATAATTGGTGGATAGAATCGTCATTGAAGTAAGAAATATAGATAAATAGGTAAACGAAAGACTTCTCGTCAAATGGTGTGGATAGGAGAAAATAACATTTCTTCTGGAATAGAGGGATTTGCTTGTGGAGAGCCACGGGTTCCAATGCAAGCTACAAGCAAACCCTATACCTCCAGAATTTTCGTGCCATTAATTTAACTAAGCTAGCAACACTAAAAAGTATAGAGCCAAAAAAAATCGTTTCTCTTAAACTAGGGGGACGATTTCTTAATGTGAACGATATGAGAGCTTTACTTTGCAATGAATTAAAACTTGTAATAAAAGTATAATGAAGTGAGAGGTGAAATGCATGAACAAAAAAATTCTTCAAACATTAGAATTCAGTAAAATTATCCAAGCAGTTGCTAATCTTGCTGCTTCTGATTTAGGGAAAGAACAAGTTTTAACGTTAGCCCCCTCAATTGATAAAGAAGAAGTTGAATTATGGCAAGATGAAACCGAAGATGGCACAAAAATTATAAAATTAAGAGGCAGTATGCCTATTCCAAAGTTACAAAACGTTCGTCCACATTTAAAACGGTTGGATATCGGTGCTAGCTTAAATGGATTAGAAATTGCTCAAATCGGAAAAATCTTGCGTACGACTACTGAATTAAACCGCTTTTTTGAGAATTTAAAAGAATCAGGTATTGAGATGAATCGTTTATATGATTTGGCTGATAACTTTGTTACAACGCCAACTTTGAATCAGTTGATTCGTGAAACGGTAGATGAAGATGGCCATATTTTAGATGATGCAAGTCCTGCTTTAAAAGGGATTCGCACTGGCATCAAAAGAGGAGAAAATAATGTTCGTGAAAAGCTAGATGGAATTGTTCGCGGAAAAAGTGCTCAATATTTGAGCGATGCCATTATTACTATTCGTAATGATCGTTATGTTATCCCCGTTAAACAAGAATACCGTAGTCATTTTGGTGGTGTAGTCCACGATCAAAGTTCAACGGGCCAAACATTATTTGTTGAACCACAAAGCGTAGTTGAGTTGAATAATCGCTTGCGCCAACTTCAAATTGAGGAACGACGTGAAGTGGATCGTATCTTAGCTGAAATTTCGAATGAAATCGCTCCGTATAGCAAAGATATTTTAAATAACATGTTTTTATTAGGTAAGCTGGATTTTATTGGTGCAAAAGCAAGTTATGCAAAAAACGTGGCCGCGAATAGACCACTAATCCATGAAGATAACGAAGTGAAGCTATTAAGTGCAAGGCATCCTTTATTGGATCCAGAGACTGTAGTTGCAAACGATATTTTAATTGGCGGAGAAAATCAAGCCGTTATTATTACAGGACCAAATACCGGTGGGAAAACGATTATTTTGAAAACATTAGGGTTGCTTCAATTAATGGGACAAGCTGGGTTACAAATACCCGCTTCTTCGGAGAGTCAAATTGGATTGTTTACTGAAATATTTGCTGATATTGGAGATGAACAATCTATTGAACAGAGTTTAAGTACCTTTTCTTCTCACATGACAAATATCGTTTCTATACTAGACCGCATGGATAACAAAAGTTTGATTATCTTTGATGAATTGGGAGCAGGGACAGACCCTCAAGAAGGTGCTGCACTTGCTATAGCTATTCTAGACAAGGTCGGTGCTGTGGGTAGTTATGTCATGGTGACGTCTCATTATCCTGAATTAAAAGCATATGGCTATAACCGTCCACAAACAATTAATGCGAGTATGGAATTCGATGTTAACACTTTGAGCCCAACTTATCGACTATTGATAGGTGTTCCAGGTCGAAGTAATGCTTTTGAGATCTCTAAGCGATTAGGTTTGAGTGAAGAGGTTATTGATACTGCTCGCCAACTGATTGATGGAGAAAGTCAAAATTTAAATGAAATGATCTCTGATCTAGAAAATAGACGCAAAATGGCAGAAACAGAGTATCTTGAAGTGCGTCATTATGTTGATGAAGCAGAGCAATTGCATATGGATCTGCAAACAGCAGTACAGCAGTTTTATGCTGAACGTGAAGAATTGATGAAAAAAGCACGCGAAAAAGCCAATAGTCTCGTAGAAGAAACAGAAGAGACAGCTGATCAGATTATTAAAGATTTACGCAAAAAACAAATTCAAGGGCATGTTGAAAATGTGAAAGAGCATGAACTAATTGATGCAAAAACACAGCTATCTGGATTAAGACAAGAAGAAGCATTAGCGAAAAATAAGGTGTTAAAAAAAGCTAAAGCGAAACAAGTGATGAAACCTGGTGATGATGTGATGGTTCAATCATTTGGCCAAAAAGGTGTATTAATGGAACGAGCAGATAAAAACCATTGGGTCGTTCAAATGGGAATGTTGAAAATGAAACTTAAAGAAAGTGATCTAATATTAACGGAACCAGAAAAAGAACCGAATCGTAAAATGATTGCATCTGTACGCTCAGAGTCAAACAGTCATGTTTCGCCTCAGCTAGATTTAAGAGGTGAGAGGTATGAAAATGCCTTAGCTGAGCTGGATCGTTATCTTGACGCCGCTCTTTTAGCCAACTACCCTCTAGTTACTATTGTACATGGAAAGGGAACTGGAGCTATCCGACAAGGTGTAACAGATGCGTTGAAAAGACATCCTTCGATAAAAGAATTCCATTATGCTCCACCTAACCAAGGAGGAAATGGTGCTACAATCGTAGAATTTAAATCTTAAGCATTTGGGTAGATATAAAAAGTTATTTTTGATATAATAATCAAACAATATAACTTACTATTAATAAGTTGTAAAAATGTAATTAGGAGGAATAGTAATGGTACAAGCAGTAACTGACGCAACTTTTGAAACAGAAACTAAAGATGGTTTAACGATTACAGATTTTTGGGCAACATGGTGTGGACCTTGTCGCATGCAGTCGCCAGTATTAGAAGAACTTGATGAAGAAATTGGGGATCAAGTAAAAATTGTCAAAATGGATGTTGATGCTAATCCAGAAGTTCCCAGTTCATTTGGAATTATGAGCATTCCTACTCTATTAGTAAAAAAAGATGGAGAAGTTGTTGAAAAATTAATTGGTTACCACAATAAAGAACAAATAGAAGATGTCATCGCTAAATACAAATAAGCAACGAAAAAAGGGATTGAAACAAAATGTTTCAATCCCTTTTTTGGCTCTATATTTTTTAGTGTTGATAGCTTAGTTAAATTGGTTACAAGATATTTCTGGAGGAATAGGGTTTGCTTGTAGCCATGCACTGGATTCAATGCGAATTATAAAGCGTTAGAGCTTCAGCGATTACGCTTTATTTGAGGCTTGAAAGCTCTGAAGACTACAGGCTTCAGACGTTCCCATGGCTCTCCACAAGCAAACCCGTCTATTCCAGAAGAAATTTTGATTTGTTCTATCAGCACCATTTAATGAAGAGTCCTTCTTTGTTGCTTCTGTTAAAAGTTAGGTACTTTTAATGATTAAATCTTTTGTATGAGCATTCATATAATAAAGAACTTCTTTTTTTAGCTCTTCTATTAATGAAAGATCTTCGATTGCTTCTAATAAATTAAAGCCTTTTTGTATCCATCCTTCTGTTTCAGTAGTAGACTTTTTCAATTTAGTTAGTATAATCCCTTTTCGTACGTATACAACGCCGAGTATCCGGTACCTTCCTTTTTCCTTGCTTAATCTGATCAAAGAATCTGATTTTTCCAGCGCTTGTTGGTAATTATGATTTTCCATTAGTAAATAAATGAGGTTCATAGAGTAAGCTAATTTTAATTCTATTGCCTCATGAAAATGTTTGTAATGCTCTAATTCAATCAATGCGCGTTTTGAAATGAAATGGGAAGTATCAAAATTAAAGAAAAAAAGAATATTGTTCAACAAACGTAATTCAATTAAGTACCATTTATCAAGCTGAGCAATACGATGCCAAACTTTTTCGGCATAGGGTGCTGCTTGTGATAAATCATTGGTTTTTGAAAGGGTGATAAGTGCATCACAAATATAAAAAATATCTTGTACAACGTTATCTTCATGTTCATTTAAATAATTCTTTGTTGTTTCTCTAATGTTCATTAAGGTATTTAAATCGTTATTTACAGCCATTGTTTTAAATTGATATAAAATAGCATCCTTTCCTTTTAATTGATAGTGGTTATGAATGTAATTAAATTCTTCATGAGTCATATCTAAATTATTCAAAATTTGAAAATATTTAGTAATAGTTGGAACAATACTATCCGATTCAAATTTTGTATATGTTGAACGTGCCATAGCTTCTTTCGCCACATATTGTTGAGTGTAACCTTTATTTTCTCTTATTTTTTTAAATTCTTTGCCAAAACTTTGACGAATATGTGTCATAAATTAAATCATCTCCTAATAAAAAAATGTGATTATATGAACATTATATAAGATAGTATAAATCATTTGCTATAATTAAGTCAAAGTTAGGAGGGATTGCATGAAAAAGATATTAAAAAAATTAGTATTATTTTTGCCGGTAATCTGGTTCATGGGCGGTGGGGGCTAGTAGCAGTTTAAACTAGTTACTCTGGCATTTCCTTAATTCTTAGTCAGTTTGTAGAATTAGTAAGGGTCAGTTTATTTAACGTACTCTTACTAATTCATTGGATAACAAATGGATCTTTCAGTATTAAGTTAAGGAGGTACGCTATGGAAGCAAATAAAGTAAAAGTAAGAAATAGTTATGCTTATATTCTTGAAGGAAAAAATAGTTGCGATACTTTACTGGTAGACGAGGAAGACTTGATTGAAAATGCTGATGGAATCCTTGATTGCCCTCTTGATAGTGTGCTAAGAAAAAACAAATTATCTTTAAGTGATTTAAATGATATGAAAACTACAAGGTTGTTATTTGTAAAATTAGATGAGAATAAAACTATCATACTGAATACTATCAGTCTCAATATAAATATTTAAAAGAGGTAAAATTAAATAAGTGGTTTTTAAAGCGTTGATACAAATTTAACGCTTTTTTGCTGTTTAAAAAAAGCTATTCTTGCTACACTTATGTAGACTAGTGGATATTGAGATTAATAATAAAAATAGTAAGGATGATGATTTATTGAAAGGTATATCGATTAAGACAGAGGATGGCAATCTTTATTGCAAGGTAAGCGGGATGGGCGACCCTTTGCTTTTACTGCACGGCAATAGAGAAAATCACCAAATATTTGAACACCAATTCTCTTATTTCAGTAAACATTTTCAAGTTATTGCATTAGATACAAGAGGACATGGACGTTCAGATCATGGAAAAGGACTATTAACGTTTCAAAAAATTGCTCAAGATATTTTAGCTGTATTACGATACTTTAATCTATCGACAGTGAATATCATAGGTTTTAGTGATGGTGGAAATATAGCATTGTATTTTGGTAGCCACTATCCTGAAAACGTGACTAAACTTATTGTGATCGGTGCTAACTATAAAGTGAATGGCTTGAAAAAAAATTCTTTAGCTGAAGTAAAAAGAGATTATGTGTTGTTCACCGTTTTAGGCCGCTTTTATATGAAAGCGGCAAGAAAGAGACAAATCATTGATCTCATGTGGCATCAATTAGATTTAAATTCTGCTGTTTTAACGGCTATAGAAGCTCCTACACTAATAGTAGCAGGTGAGAATGATGTTATTAAAGAAAGTCATACTAGGAAAATCCATGAACTGATTGCCAATAGTGAATTAGTGATTGTGCCAAAAGCAAGCCATTTTCTAATGGTTGAAAGGTATGAAGAGTTTAATCAATTTGCAACGGCATTTTTGCTGAATGAAAAACGTTTCAATAAAAATTAAAGCTAGAAAAATAGATAATCTAGTTTCGAGATAATTTCTTGGAAAATTTTAGCTTTTTAAATTATACTAATGAAGAAAAGTTAGGTTAAAAGAGTGAAGCAAAAGAATAATTCAAGTGATTTATTTTTATTATTTCATCTAGTTTAGATAACTAGGTTGAATAGTAATCGGAACTGTGTTATCCTGTTGTTAAATATAGATTAACTTACGATCAAAAAGAAAAAATAACTGACAAAGTTCTTTTGGGACCCTACTAATTGCTAGATTTTTTCAAGGAGGAAATAGAATGAACGAAGAAGCAGTGTATACAAAAAAATATTTAATCACCAACGAGGTACTCAATGCAGTAACTCATGGTATAGGAGCTCTCTTGAGTATTGTTGGAATGATTCTATTAATCATGAAGGCAGTCAATACAGGGACTACTTTAGAATTAGTTTCTTATTGTATTTACGGAACATCACAATTTCTCCTTTATTTATGTTCAACTCTTTATCATAGTTTGATTTTTACTCGTGCAAGAAAACTGTTCAAGATTTTCGATCATTGTAGTATTTTCTTACTAATTGCTGGTTCTTATACTCCTATTTCACTTATCACAATTGGTGGGAAAACGGGTTGGGCATTGTTTGGAGTTGTATGGGCAATTGCTATATTTGGAATTGTTTACAAATGTCTTTGGATTGAGAAATTCAAAAAAATGTCGACACTGCTATATATTGGTATGGGATGGCTAAGCATGTTTGCAATCAAGCCTATGTATATTGGACTAGGATTTAATGGCTTCGCTCTACTATTAGCTGGTGGACTTTCATTTACCATAGGAACTATTTTTTACAGTATGAGAAATGTTAAGTACATGCATGTCTTGTGGCATTTATTTGTTTTAGCAGGTACTGCGTTCATTTACTTTTCCATCTTACTCTATGCTTAAAAAAGAAACTTAAAGAAAATAGACTATTTTCTTTAAGTTTCTTTTTTTATGTTTATTTACAAAAGAGTTGTATAATAAGACAGCTGAATAAAAATATACAAGGAGGAATGACATGAGTATCGGTTATGCTTGTTTAACTGTAGGCGTTCCAAATACAGGCTTTAAAACTTGTCGTAAAGCAAATGCCACTGAAGAAAAGCTAAAAGAATTAATAGATTTTAACTTAACTTCACTAGAAAGATTGATTGATTACAATATAAAAAGTAATATCAAATTATTTCGTATTAGTTCAGATATCATTCCTTTTGGATCTAGTCCAGTAAATACACTAGCTTGGTGGGAACTGTTTAAACCACAATTTGAAAAAATCGGGAGTAAAATCAAATCTAGCGGTATGCGAGTTTCTATGCATCCTGGTCAGTATACAGTACTGAATTCACCGGATAAAGATGTTGTATCACGAGCGGTTGAAGATTTGAACTACCATACAAGATTTTTAGACAGTCTTGGAGTAGGATCTGCGCATAAAATCATTTTGCATATTGGTGGGGTTTATCAAGAAAAAGAAAAAGCTATGGAACGATTTGTTGAAAATTATCAGACGTTATTGTCAGATGCAGTAAAGAAACGCTTAGTTATTGAGAATGATGATCGGTCCTATACGGTTTCTGAAGTCTTGACGATTAGTCAAGTTACAGGTGCTCCTGTTATTTATGATAATCTTCATAATGCGATTAATACAAGCGATGTTACAAAAGATGATGCTTATTGGATTGAACTAACTCGAAAAACATGGAAATCTGAAGACGGACGTCAAAAAATTCATTATTCTCAGCAAAGTCCAATGAATCGAATAGGGGCGCATACTCAGACAATTGCAATTGAGCCATTTTTAAATTTTTACTATCAAGTATCAAGAGAAGATTTGGATATTATGTTAGAAGTAAAAGATAAAAATCTTTCTGCTGTAAAATGTATTACTGCGACAACAGAGCAACCACATATTAACTTGCTTGAAAAAGAATGGAGCTTGTATAAATACAGTGTTTTAGAAAGATCACCGAAATTATATGATGACATCAGACAGTTGTTAAAAGATAAAAGTAGTTTTCCTGTACTTGATTTTTATCAGTTACTAGACCAAGCAATAGCCACGGAAGTCACGACAGGAACAGCTGTAAATGCTGCCAGCCATGTGTATGGCTATTTTAAAAAAGAAGCAACAGAAAAAGAAAAAGCAGCTTTTTTAAAGCAGCTTGAAAAAGTTGAACAATCAAAGGGCTCTATAAAAGCACTAAAAAAAATATTGTGGAACTTAGCTGTACTTTACAATCAGCCTTACTTACTTCAGTCCTACTATTTTGTATTTTAAAAATGAAAATTGGTGTGAAGGCTTGATGATGGAAATGAAATGCAGTATACTAATTTATTGTATCGAGCATTGGCTTGAATAGTTCACATATGAAAGAGGAAAAAATATGAATATACAAAAAATTATTGCCTTAGTTATTTTACTTTCTGGAATTATTTTACTTTTTTATGGGTTTATAGAAAGCAATCAAATTTCGTTAATTACCGGAATTGCTTTAATCGTAATTACAATCTTAGATTATATGAAATTAAAAAACAGGAAAAAATAGCTCCTAAACTATCTACTTCTAAATGATCTTTTGTAATAAAAAGAAAGTATAAAATAGTTAGTGTGTTTCAGAATTAAGTGTGGTATACTAATAGATGTAGATGTACGTGGTGTTTCACTTTTTAGAGGTCAAACGATTGTTTTTTCTTGTGTTTAAATAAGGTATAGGTTCGAATCCTATCTTCTACATTTTCAACTACCTTTGTGTAAAGGTAGTTTTTTTTTGTTTTAAAAAGCCGTTTAAGATTGGGTTCACTAAATTGCTAAACGGATTGTTTGGGTACCCCTTCTTTATTTGGTATGATTATAGTGTGCAATTAACTATGATAGGAGGACGAATACGTATGGTAAAAAATTTCAAAGGTGCTTACCAATCTGTTGAGGAAGCAGCTGCTCAAGTTGAACATTTAATTACAGAAGGCTATCAACCTGAGGATATTACTGTGGTCACTCATAAAGAAAATAAAGGTACGATTGAAAGTTTAACTATTGCCGAAGTGGATCCTATTCTTAATAAACAAAATAAATCAGTATGGGATCGAGTTAGAGATACCTTTAATGAGGCAGAGGATACTAATCCCCTTAAAAAATATAAGTTAGACCCTGCTATTACTCAAAGGTACAATACAGCAATAAGAAATGGCGGTTATGTTATTATCACTGAAGAATCAGAGACGAACAAAACCAATCAAAATCTGACACGTAATCCAGTCAAGGAAAAAAAAGATCCTACTATATCAACAATTGGTGAAGTTTCAGTATCAGTAAAAGGTAAGATTCCAGAGGGGGGCACTAAAATTCCTACAGTAGATGGGATTCCCTTGAAGGAAACAGATGGAACATTTGGTGGAAATCATCCAACTGATAATCCAAGTATGCCTTCTACTCCTGGAACAGATCAACAAAGAGATAGTCGAGTAGATCAATAAATTAGAAAAAAAAGCAAATTGAGACAACAGTCTCAAATTGCTTTTTTTAGTTTGACTTAAAAGTTAAGCAAGAATACACAGAAATTTTATAGGTAATAATGGTTTAACTATAAAAATTCTGTTAGACTTACTATCTAATTACATAGTTCAGATTATGAGAGTGGAGGAAAATATATGTTAGAAGTAAAAGAACTAAAAAAGACTTTCGGAACGTTAACTGCAGTAGATAACGTTAGTTTTACGATTCCTGATGGTCAGATTTTAGGAATGATCGGACAGAATGGCGCAGGGAAAACAACAACTTTTCGCTTGATATTAAATTTCTTAACAGCTGATTCTGGAGAAGTATTATGGAATGGCAAACCGTTGAAAAAAACGGATTATGATATCATTGGTTATTTACCAGAAGAACGTGGGTTGTATCCTAAGGTTTCAATTGAAGATCAAATTATTTATTTTGCACAGTTACGAGGAAAATCAAAAAAGGAGATCAAACCTCAAATTGATAAATGGATGGAGAAATTCCAAGTTAAAGGAAAAAAGACAGATAAAATTAAATCCTTATCTAAAGGAAATCAACAAAAAGTGCAATTAATTGCTACATTGATTCATCAACCTAAGTTGGTTATTTTAGATGAACCGTTTAGTGGTCTGGATCCAGTTAATGCTGGATTATTAGAAATTGGAATCAAAGAACTGAAAAAACAGGGGGCTTCAGTCATCTTTTCAAGTCATAACATGAATAATGTTGAGGACATCTGTGACAAGTTGATTATGTTGAGAAATGGTCAAATGGTTTTAGATGGAACAGTCCGTGAAATTAGAGAACAATTTGGTCGAAAAAAATTATTTTTAGAAACCCCCATTTCTATTGAGGAATTGAAATTAATGCATGGCGTTGTAAAAGCAGTAGAAACTAATGACGGAGTGAAAGTTCTAGATTTAGAACAACCTGAAGATGGAAGAGCTATTTTTGAAAAAGTAACACAAGGCGGATACATTACTACTTTTAGCCAGCAGCCGCCTACGATAGAGGAAATATTTAAAATGAAAGCAGGTGAGTTCCATGAATAAATTTTGGGTAATTGTGACGGATGTCTACAAAAAAAATATTAAATCATTTGGTTTTTTAACAATGGTGCTATCACCTATCGTAATGTTGCTAATTATTGGTGGAATTATTTATTTTATTAGTCAATCGGAAAATGATATTCCTGAAATTGCTGTTTTAACATCTGATCAAGAGATCCAAACAATTTTAGCAACTCAAGAAAAGCAATTTACGATTAATTCTGAAATTACGACGAAAGAGACAGCGGAGAAAGCTATGGAGCAAGAAGAGCTAGACGGTTATCTTGAAGTTAACTCTGATAACCAACTTGTTTCGGCAAACTATGTGGATACTTCAGGGAGCGATACTTTAGATACGACTGTTTTAACAGGCTTATTGACCAGCATCCAATTAAATCGAAAAGCAACGCAATATGGATTAACACAACAAGAAGCAATGGAATTGATGAGTTCTGCAAACCTAACTACAGAAACGGTTCGTTTTGAAGATGGTGGAATCACTAACCAAGATAGTACAGCAGAGACCATTAAAATGTGGAGTTCTTATGTTGTCGGTATTGCTATTTTCATTTTTATTATGAACTATGCGAGTATTATTGGGACTGAGATTGCATCTGAAAAAGGAACAAGAATTATGGAAATTATTTTATCAAGTGTTTCTTCTACAATCCATTTCTTCGGGAAATTAGTTGGGATATTATTGGTTTGTCTGACACAAATCATTATCTATGTTGTATTAGCCTTGGTAACGTACCCTTTTATAAAAAATATGGCGTTTGTTCAAGAATTTTTTGAAGGAATCAATATGGGAGATTTATTAAGTAATTTATTAGGTACAACACTTATTTACTTTGTATTAGGGATTATTTTATATGCTGGTTTAGCAGCGTTCTTTGGTTCGTTAGTAACGAAAATTGAAGATGTCAGCAAAGCCGTTACACCTTTGGTTTTCTTGGCGCTAATTGGGTTTTATGGTGGCTTGTTTGCATTTGCCAGTCCAAATCAACTCATTGTTAAAATTGGTTCTCAAATACCATTATTCACTCCGTTTATTATGCCCTTTAGAGTAGCGAGTGAAACAGTATCCACTACTGGGATAGTCATTTCAATCATTGTGATGGTCCTATTTACTATCCTATGTACATTATTATCGCTGGTTATGTACCGTTCAAATGTTTTAGTTTATTCCGATGCCGGAATGATGAAAACGATGAAAACATCTTTTAGTATTTTAAAAAATGAACGAAAGAAACCAGAATAAAAAAAGCCACAAAAGAGAGCTAGGTTAATGCTAACCTAGCTCTCTTTTGTGACTTCTTTTATAGTTCATGCCTCGAAGATCTTGAGGCTAGAACTGATTCATCTTGCTCAGGAACGTCACTGTTCATAATGCTTTTTTCTTTATTTTCATCGTCACTCATAACAAAATGAGTAAAAGGTTCTTCAATTGATAATCGGTCTTTTGTGTCCGATTGTACGATGAATGTAACAACCTTTGTTTTCATGTTTACTTCAGTCAGCGCTTCAGTATATAAATGGTCTAGTGTTTGAATTTGTTCAGCTAAAAAACCAGCTTCTAAATTGAAACTAGGTTGTGTATGTTTTAAACGAGCTTGTACAACTTTGCCAGATAAAGTATAAACCTGTTTATTGCGTTGTTCTTTATTCAATTCTATTAAGCCAAAACCCGCTTTATCAAAAAAGCGAACAATGTCTTGCCTATTTGCAAGTGGATATTGTCTGGCCAACTCTTTGCCAGCCCAATACAAAATTTCATGTGTTTCTGCTCCTAATAAATTGGGTATTAGAACATCTCTAATCAGTTCATATCCAAATAAAGAAGTTGTTTCGTTAAATTTCTCTAAATCTACTTTTTGTTCGTTCTTTTTTCTACTCACTTGTTCATTCACCTCTTTTGTCATTCACAATTTATTATAACGTGATTTGAAACAGAAACCTATCTTTTTTAAAAAAATGCTATTTAGTTCCTTAAAAAAAGAAAAAACAAGTTATTTAAGCGATTAACTAAGTTAATTTGCCTAATCCCTTGAATTTCATTCTAAAAAAAGGGAAAATAGACAGAGTATACAAATGAAATTAAACAGAGGTTGTTAAAGATGAAAAAACAAGCGATAGGTTTTATAGATTCTGGAGTTGGCGGTTTAACAGTTGTAAAAGAAGCTATGCGACAATTACCAAATGAATCGATTTATTATGTAGGAGATACTGCACGTTGTCCTTATGGTCCAAGACCGGAAGAGCAGATTCTACAATTTACTTGGGAGATGACCCATTTTTTATTAAACAAAGATATTAAAATGCTCGTAATTGCGTGTAATACAGCAACTGCAGTAGCTTTAGAAGACTTAAAAAAGAAATTAGCTATACCAATCATTGGTGTTATTTTACCTGGAAGCCGTGCAGCAATCAAAGCAACAAAAAATAATCGCATTGGCATTATTGGGACTGAAGGAACGGTAAAAAGTGATAAATATAGGAAAATGATTCGATCAAAAGACACTTTAGCATCAGTAGAAAGTTTGGCATGTCCCAAATTCGTTCCTTTGGTTGAAAGTAATGAATATGATAGTGCTATTGCTAAAAAAATTGTTACAGAAACTTTGAAACCTATTAAAAATAAAAATGTTGACACATTAGTTTTAGGTTGTACCCATTATCCGTTATTACGTCCAATCATTCAGAATTTTATGGGTGATTCAGTGACGTTGATTGATTCAGGTGCAGAGACTATTAGTGAAGTAAGTACTATTTTGGATTACTTTAACCTTGCAGAATTAAGCAAAAATAAAGAAGTTTCTGAACGGAAATTTTACACAACTGGATCTACTCATATGTTTAATGATATTGCCTCTCAATGGTTGGGAAATGAAACATTAGATATTGAACATATTAAGTTAGGAACAGAGAAATTTTAAACAAGAGCTAAAAGCTCAACTAAAAAAAGTGAGGTTCAAGTATGCGTGCTGATGGTAGAAAAAATGATGAAAACAGATTGGTGACAATAGAAACGAATTATTTGAAACACCCCGAAGGATCGGTTTTGATCTCTTTTGGAGATACGAAAGTAATTTGCAATGCAACAATTGAAGCAAGGGTCCCGCGTTTCTTAAAAGGAATGGGAAGTGGATGGGTTCATGCTGAATACAGCATGCTGCCAAGAGCTACAAACACACGAAATATTCGTGAGGCAGCTAAAGGAAAATTAAGCGGACGTACAATGGAAATTCAACGATTGATTGCACGTTCACTACGCTCAAGCATTGACTTAGAAGCTTTAGGAGAACGTTCAATTACGGTAGACTGTGATGTGATCCAAGCGGATGGTGGAACACGTACTGCAAGCATTACAGGCGCATTCGTGGCTTTGAAATTAGCGATTCAAACTTTATTGGACAGCGGTGAATTAACAGAAAGTCCAATTAAAGAGAATGTAGCAGCCATCAGTGTAGGAATTTTAAAAGATGGAGAAGCAGTATTAGATTTAAATTACTTGGAAGATAGTTCTGCAGAAGTGGATATGAATTTAGTCATGACTTCTCGGGGACAATTTGTTGAAATCCAAGGAACAGGTGAAGAATCTACCTTCTCATCAGAACAGCTTTCGGTAATGTTAGAATTTGGTAAAAAAGGAATCAACGAATTGATTCAAGTACAAGATGAAGCTTTTCAACAAGCACTTTCTTTAAAAAATAACGGGATAAAACCGTACCCACTAATTCCAAAGGATGAAATTTTAATAGCTACAGCAAATGCTGGAAAAGCTAGAGAATTTGAAGCTTTATTTGCAAAAAAAGGGTTTAAAGTAAAAACGTTACATGATTTCTCTGAAATTCCTGAAGTTGAAGAAACGGGAACAACTTTTGAAGAAAATGCTTTACTAAAAGCAGAAACGATTGCTCGCACATTAAATATGTTAGTACTAGCAGATGATTCAGGATTGAAAGTTGATGCACTAGATGGTGCTCCAGGCGTTTTTTCTGCTCGATATGCAGGAGAATTTAAAAGCGATGCTGCGAACAATGCCAAACTATTGCATGAATTAACAGGAGTAGCTGAAGGAGACCGCACAGCACAATTTCATTGTACTCTTGCACTGGCTTTACCTGGAAAAACAAGCTTAGTTGTTGAGGGCGAAGTAGAGGGGCTGATTTTAACCATACCTAAAGGCGAGAATGGTTTTGGTTATGATCCTTTATTCTTTGTTGAAAGTAAAGGAAAAACGATGGCAGAGTTGACTCAAGATGAAAAAAATGAAATCAGTCATCGTGCACTAGCATTGGAAAATTTAGATCAAGTTTGGGATGATTGGATAAACGGTTAGTCTATTGTTACCAAAACGGAGGGAAAAACATGAAAGTACTAGTTGTAAGCGATAGTCATGGAGATCGGGAAATTTTAATAGAACTAATTGAACGATATAAGGATAAAGTAGAGCAGATCTTTCATTGTGGAGATTCTGAATTGGAAGCAACCGATTCCGTTTGGGATTCTATGTTGACTGTCAGAGGAAACATGGATTTTGATGATGAGTTTTCGATGACACAAACGGTTGAAGTACAAAACCAACGAATATTTATGGCTCATGGGCATCGCTTAGATGTAAACTATACTATGCAAGAATTAGTCTTTGCAGCAAAAGAAGAACATGCAAACTATGCATTTTTTGGACATACTCACCAAGCTAGAGTGGAACAAATAAATAATATAGTGGTTTTAAATCCTGGCAGCATTTCAGAACCTAGAGGCAGTTATCCATTTCCTACCTATGCAATTATTGAGAATGACGACTCTCAAGTCGGTGTAACGTATTACAATCGCGCTCATGAAGCCATTGAACAGTTATCTAGTAACTTTTCTAAAACGAAGAAACAGTAAGATGCTTAAAGTATCTCTTTTAGGTTGATTATTATTTTTTTCTTAATTCTATTGTTTTACTACTCTTTCAGAACAATTTCACGTAAAATAGTAGGTGGATTTAGTTATCTCAAGGAAGGAAATGAAGATAATGATAGGAAAAGAAATTGGTGAAATGTTATTAGAAAACAAAGAACATTTTTTGATTCCAGCGGATCGAGTTGCTCATGTTCAGTTAAATAACCGTTTGAACCATGCTTTATTGGTTCTTACAAAAATAGGGTATTCCGTTATCCCTGTTTTAGATTATGACTATAAAATCAGAGGATTGATTTCGATGCCGCTGATTATTGAAGCTATTACAGGCTTAGAAGATATTGACTTTGATAAATTAGGAGATATATTGGTTTCAGATGTCATGACGACTGACTTTGCTGTAATCAATGATCCTTATGATTTGGAAGAGGTACTTCATCTTTTAGTTAATAATGCCTTTATCTGTGTAGCAAGCGAGGATGGTAGTTTTACTGGTATTATAACTAGAAGTGAAATTTTAAAAGGTACCAATCGAATTGCTCATGAATTTGAAAATAAGTATGATGTTACTCGTAAAACGGAACGCTTGCATTAAAATTTAATGAACAGTAAGGAATGATCAAATGAATGCTAATGAAATTATTGAATTTATAGCGAAAAGCGAAAAGAAAACGCCTGTAAAGGTTTACTTAAAAGGTGAGTTAAAGCATTTGAACTTTCCTGAAACGATTAAAAATTTTACTACTGATGAAGTAGGTACTATTTTTGGTGAATGGAGTGTTGTTGAACCTTTTTTAGAAGCAAATAAACAATGGATTGACGACCAAGTTATTGAAAATGACCGTCGTAATTCTGCGATTCCGTTAATAGATTTGAAGAAGTTTAAAGCTAGAATTGAACCAGGAGCATTTATACGCGACCAAGTCGAAATTGGAGACTCAGCTATCATTATGATGGGAGCGATTATTAATATTGGCGCGGTTATCGGTGAAGGTACAATGATCGATATGGGCGCTGTGTTAGGTGGACGAGCAATTGTAGGGAAAAACTGTCATATTGGTGCAGGTACTGTTTTAGCAGGTGTCGTCGAACCAGCAAGTGCTCAACCTGTAATTGTAGAAGATAATGTTTTAATTGGAGCGAATGCTGTTGTATTAGAAGGTATTCGAATTGGAAAAGGTTCAGTTGTTGCTGCAGGTGCTATAGTAATCCAAGATGTTGCGCCTTATACTGTTGTAGCAGGAACTCCGGCTAGAAAAATAAAAGATATAGATGAAAAAACAAAAGGTAAAACAGGTTTAATTGATGCCTTACGCGAATTATAGAAAAAAACAATAAAATCAAAAGGGTGTGAAACAGAAAGAGAAATGACTTTCTGCTTCATCTCTTTTTTTAGAAGAGGGTAGTGAAAATGCCAAAAGAAAATCCGTTCATCCAAATGCGTAGAGAATTGCATTTAATTCCTGAAATTGGTTTAGAAGAGTATGAAACGCATCGCTATTTAATGTCCAAAATCAAAGAATTGCCACAAGAGAATCTAGATATAAAAACTTGGGAAACTGCCATTATCGTTCGAGTCAAAGGAAGTATTGGTCAAAAAACGATTGGTTGGAGGACCGATATAGACGGTTTACCAGTAGTTGAAGAAACTGATTTACCCTATCAATCGATTCACAAAGGAAGAATGCATGCGTGTGGTCATGATGTGCATATGTCAATTGCTTTAGGATTGCTGACTCATTTTAGCACACACCAAACTATTGATGATCTGGTTTTTATATTCCAACCAGCTGAAGAGAATGTAAGTGGAGCAAAAATTATTTATGATAGTGGGTTCTTAAATGATTTTATGCCAGATGAAATTTATGCACTACATGTAAAACCTGATTTACCAGTAGGGACTTTAGGAACAAAAGTAGGAACGTTATTTGCTGGAACGTGCGCGATCGATGTCGAATTTCGTGGTGTAGATGGGCATGCTGCATATCCACATGAATCCAATGACATGATAGTAGCGGCGAGTCAATTTATTAATCAAATCCAAACGATTGTCAGTCGTAGCGTTAATCCTATGGAGGGCGCAGTGATTACTTTAGGAACGATGCATGCGGGAACAGCTGGAAATATCATTAGCGGGTATGCAAGTCTTACTGGAACTATACGGACATTAACACCTGAAATGAGCGAATTAACTCAAAAAAGAGTAAAAGAAATCGTTAAAGGGATAGAACTTTCGTATAATTGTAAAATTTATTTAGATCTAGACCAAGGCGGATATTACCCTGTTATTAATAGTGAAACAGAAACACTCACATTTATTGATTATATGACAAAAAACCAAGATGTAAATTATACGAAAATTGAAACAGCGATGACTGGCGAAGACTTTGGTTATTATTTAGACAAAATTCCAGGAACAATGTTTTGGCTAGGTGTAGATAGCCCTTACGGCTTACATCATCCCAAAATGATGCCAAAAGAAGAGGCTATCCCGTTTGCAATCGAACATGTAGGAGATTTTTTAGAAAAAAAAGCTAATAGACAGTTATAGGCAAAAAAACTTCTCTTTTGAACCAGCAATGGTCAAAAGAGAAGTTTTTTATTTAACGATCAGATAAAGCATACCCATTAAAATGAACAGTGAAGCACTAATGATAACCGTAATGCTTGCATTAAAAGATGCAAGCAAACTCCCTACAATGGGTCCTAACATGGTTCCTACACCTTGGAAAGACGAGATGATTCCCCAACTAACATTTTGGTCTTCTTTAGTGATTTTTGTAGCCACAAAAGAATTCCAAGCCGGTAAAAAAAACGTATAGGCAATTGCCATTGACACTACTAGAATATAAATGACCACAATAGAAGTACTAAAAGCTGTGGAAATCAGTGTAAATCCGAACCACATAAAGCCAGCAATAAATAAAAGCCGAGGGCTAAAGTGGTCAATCAATCTGCCAACAGGCATCATAAGGAGACCTGCTGTTAAACCAGCAATGATCAGTAGAAGAGTATACTGATTGTAAGAAAGTTTTAGGTGCTGTAAGACAAAGGTTGGTAAAATAGGAATTAACATACCAAGGGAAATGCTTTGCATTAAAGTACCAGGTAATATGATGCGACTTTTTTTCAAAATTGAAAGAGTTTTTTTGAACATCTCTTTAAAGGGTTGCTTAGTATTTTCTAATGCTTGATGATCGCCTGATAAACGAAAACTAAAAAAAGCAAGTACTACGAATACTGGTAAAAGCCAATAGGAGACAGACAAATTTATATTCATTAAGTAATTCATTACGATGACACCACTGGCCATGCCTAACAACCAATAAAAATAAATCAATCCCATATTTGTTCCTCTTGATCCTGAACTAGCCTTAGCCAAAAGTACGATCCAAATGGGACATGCCCCAAAACCTAATAAAATTGAAGCAAGAATAATAACGAAACCGTTGAATTGAAATAATGGAACAACAATTAAAGAAAGAAAGATTAAAGTAAAAGAAACAGAGATGATTTTTTTGATACCAAAACGATTCATTAAAAATCCTGCTTGGAAATTTGAAAAAGCATCGCTAATATAATGTAGACTGATAGCCAATCCTACCAAAGCAAGATTAAACTGAGTACCTACTGCAGCTTGAACGGGCAAGTAACTAATAATAAAAGCAGCACGAACATATTCAACGAGCATTAATGAAATAAGTAAAAAAAAGAATTTCTTATCAATTTTTAATCTCTTTTGAGTCATGTCTTGGCTCCTTTTGGATATAAGGCTTTTCTATCAAAGTTAAGACTTTATCAACTATAAGTGCAGCTGAATTTGGATGGAAATGTGTTTCCATTTGTTTTGAGATACTTCTCGCTAAAAGAGGCTGTTTCAATAAGGATAAAACTGCTGGAGCGATTTCCTCTTCAGATTTTGTTACAATAGCCATTCCTTCTTTTTCAAAAAAGTTAGCATTATCTTTTTCTTGTCCAGGAACAGCAGGTGTTAAAACTAAAGGAATTTGGATTGCTAAAGCTTCTGAAAGAGAAATTCCTCCTGCTTTCGTTACCATAATGTCAGATTGAGTCATTAAATTAGCCATATTCGAAACATAACCAAGAATGGTTATGTTCGTATCATTTTGGTATTCATGCTTGAGTTCTTTAAAAAGTAATTGATTTGAACCGCAAACAACTGTAATATGCAGATCTTCCTTAATTTTTAATTCATCAAGAATATGAGCCAAATCTTTTAGCACACCATAGGCACCAGCAGAAATCAATAATTTTTTTATTTTATTAGAAGAAAAATCTCCATGCGAAGAATCAAGAGTATTTTGATAAAATTCTTCTTTTATTGGAATTCCTGAAATTGTGATTTTATTTCCATTGATTCCTGTATCCATTAATTCTTTTTTTAAACTGTTGCATGCAACAAAAAAATAATCGATCCCATCTGAAATCCAACGGGTATGCAAACAAAAGTCAGTTAAAACATTAATAAAAGGAATTCCGGGTTTTGTACGTTGTTTATAAATAGGTAAAGCCTGCATTGGGAAAGTATTAATAACTACATCAAAGTCATTTTCTTTCATTAATTGACTAATACGCATGTAACCATATCGATCGATCATTCTATCAATTCTAAAATCAGTTAGTCTATAATCAGATTTATAATAAAGGAAACCATAAATATTTTGACCTTTAGAAAAACTTTTGATGTACAATTTTCTAGTAACGTTAGTCAAAATAGGATGAGCTTCATAAAATAAATCTGATGTGACAATATTTGTGATACCACGTTTGTTTAATTCTGTTATTAGTGAGCGGGTCACTTCTAGGTGACCGTTTCCATAACTTCCAGTTAAAATTAGTATTTTAGGCGATACTGGTACCATAGTGAACCTCCTTTAGTTATTATAAAATGGCTATTGTATAATGTTAAGTGGATTTACAGGGATTTCAATCCCATTTTTTGTCAAGGCGGTAACATACGCTTGAGAAAAAGCGTTTTGGATTTCAAATTCATGTCCATGTAAAGCGAATATCACAATTCGTATCCCATAATGACCATTTCCTAAGTTAATTAAACCTAAATTATCTGGAGGTTCAGTAATATCTGGGTACTGTGGCACAAGAGTATCATTTACCTCAGCTATTATCGTATTTACTTTATTTATATCGGTATCCGGTGAAAGTCGAATATCAATTTGAGCACGCATATCTTCGCGTGATTTATTGCTTACAATCGTGATATAACGATTAGGTACAAAATTCATAGTACCATCAAAGCTTTTGACCTTAGTTGTTTTTAGATTTACATCAACCACTGTACCAGAAACGGTTTCTAAGTCTACGACATCGCCAACATCAATTTGCTTCTCTAATAGAAGAAAGAAGCCATTTACAATATCACTGACAAAACCTTGTGCTCCTAGAGACAACGCTAAACCGATGACTCCAGCACCTGCCAATAGCGTACCAACAGGAATACCAATAGCTGAAAGAATGGCGTAGAATAAGAAAAAGCCTACAAAAGATTGAAATAAATTTTTTGACAAGTTATAGAGTGTGTTTAAACGATTTGTTGAGATATCCTTTTTCTTACGGTAATTATCAAATGTTCGTTCAATAAAAAAGTTTCCGATTATTTTTATAAGATAAAAGAAAATAGTAAAAAAAACAATTTGAATGGCACCCGCTGTTACCATAGAAATAATTTTGGCCCAATCGATTGAAGTCCAAAATTCTGAAAAAATATTGGTTTGTTCTGTAATAGTATCCACTACGTCAACTGCGATTGAACTATCTAGCTGACTGCTACTATCCATAATACTGCTATCCATAAACTAAATACTCCTTTAAATAAACTTATTTCTGTTAAAATGCTTCTTACCTATAGTAACAAATAAAAGGATAAAATTATAGTCACATCTCTATTAAGAAAACTCTAAAATTTTTTTAAGGGCTTTTAAAATTAAAAGACGAAGAATTTTTGAAAAGTTAATTAGGAGAGAGAAAATAATAAAAGTATTCGGTTTCATATTGTTTGATGTAAAAAATAAATAGTGGTATTCTATACTTGTATAAAATATTTTATTTAAAGATGAAATATTTGTTGGTAAACTAGCTCTTTTTAATTGAAGTAGTTTGTAAAACAAATCTATTTTATCTAAAAAATAAGAAAATAGAAGGAAGTGAGGAGTTCATATGACAGGTGGAGAAATTGCAGCTCTAATAGCTGCTGTAGCATTTGCAGCATTAGTCGTGTTTTTAATTATCGTATTGTTAAAAGTTTCTAAGGTAATTGGAGAAGTCCAAAAAACGGTTAATGAAGCGAATAAAACCATAGGAGTTCTTACGAAAGATGCGGATAGTCTTCTGATTGAAGTTGAAGGATTATTAAATAAATCCAATACTACGTTAGATGATGTCAATGGAAAGTTAAATAAAACAGATCCATTGTTCAGAGCTATTGGTGATTTAGGAACGACTGTTTCAAGTTTAAATGATTCTACTCGTAACTTAACTAGCCATGTTGCAGGAGCTACAAAGAAAACAGCTCAAACAGGCATTGTAACTAAAGTCGGTAAAACGGCAGTAAATATGAATAAAAAACGCAAAGATAAAAAAGATAAATGAATAAGCACTAATCAAAGGTAAAAGTTATAGTGAATAGAGAAAAGGAGAGAAGTATATATGTCTAAAAAAGGTGGATTTCTTTTAGGAGCAATCGTAGGAGCTGCAGCTGCAGGAATTACAGCATTATTGTATGCCCCTAAATCAGGTAAAGAATTACGTGAAGACTTAAATCAACAAACGACTAATGCTAAAGGATCAGCAAAAGAATATGTTGATATCGCAAAAGAAAAAGGTAAAGAAATGAAAACTGTTGCGAAAGATGCTTCAGAAGATATTAAAATTAGCTTGAAGGAGTCAGCTTCTCAATTGAAAGAACAATTAAGTCGCGCTTCAAAAGATGTAGGTGACGGCTTAAGCGATCTTAAAGAATCTGCAACAGATGTAGCGAAAGATGCTAAATCAACAGTAGCAAATGTAACACAAGAGGCTAAAGATACTGTTACTGAAACAGCAGAAGACGTGAAAACAAAAGCAAAAGATACAACAGCAGAAGTTAAATCATCTACAAAAGATGGTGAAAAAGAAGTAGCAGATGTTTCAACTAATCTAAAATATGATAGTGAATCATTGAAAGAAGAAGTTGAAAGAAACACAATGGACTATGCTTATGATCAAGAAAAAGCTGCAGAAGGACCTGACTATTCAACTTCAAACATTAGTACAGAACAGACAAAAGAAAATGGAAAAAAAGATGAACACAAAACAACCAATACAAATGTGGGCATCTAATTCTATTAAGAAAAAGCAGTGAAGCGATAAACTTCACTGCTTTTTTTTGTTTGTATTTTTAGTAGTAGCAGTAGTAAGTTAACAAATTTGTTAGAGTGAAGTGTACGTTTTTGGAGTATGAGTGAACACTTCGCAACCGTTTTTCGTAACTACTACACAATCTTCAATGCGAACTCCTGCTATGCCAGGTACATAAATACCAGGTTCTATTGAGAAACACATACCTTCTTGAATTACAAAATCACTATCTTGCATAATAGAAGGAAACTCATGAACTGAACTTCCTAATCCATGACCCAATCGATGTGTGAAATAAGATCCATAACCTGCATCTGTAATAATATCCCGAGCAATTTTATCTAATTCTCCAGCCGTTATGCCAGGTTTTACTGCATTTAAAGCAGCGTTACAAGCTTGTAAAACAACCGCATAAATTTCTTTTGCTTTTTTTGAGGGTTCTCCAAAAGCGATAGTTCGCGTAACATCACTAGTGTATCCGTTGTATACAACACCTAAATCAAATAAAATAAACTCATTTAATTGGACGTGTCTTTTCCCAGGAATACCATGTGGGCTTGCAGCGTTATCCCCAGTCAAGACCATTGTCTCAAAACTCATTTCTTTGATACCTTCTTTTTTTAATTGGTATTCGATTTCTGCAACAATTTCTTCTTCAGATATACCTTCTTTTATTGTGTTGAAACCAATTTCTAATGCTCTGTCCGCCCATTTACCGGCTTCCATCATTTTTTTAATTTCATCAGGTGTTTTAATCAACTTCATTGCCTGTATTTTTGGTGTAATATCTAAGAAAGAAGCAGTTTGAAAAAAGGAGTGTAATTTTTCAAAGCGTCCAACTGTTAAAAAATCTTTTTCTATAGCTATCTTGCTAAGGTTGTTGTTGTGAGAACGCAAGTGTTTAGCTATCAATGCCCATGGATCTTCATTGTCTAAATAACTATAAACATTATGTGTCCAGTCACTTTTTAGAGCATCCTCTTTTTCGAGTTCGGGTGTGAAGAGAAAAGGTTCACCCTTAGCAAAAACTGCCAAAGCTAAAATACGTTCATGTGGCTCACTTTCGTATCCACTTAAATAAGCTATTGTATTCGGTTCATTAATAAACGCACCATCTATATTTTGGTTGGCTAACCAGAGTTGTAACGCATTAAGTTGTTTATTCATATTTTTATCCTCACTTTCAACTATCTGAATAGTTATAATTGTAGCACTATTGATCTTAATTTTCTTAAAAAAAGGCGGAAAATAAAAAATCAGCTAAATTTATTTAATGAAAGAAAAAATGAAATTTTCATGAAAACGAAATTGAAACGCTTGCATTCGTTCTGTAAATTTGCTAAATTGGTAGTATGTAAAAAGTAAGCGAATCTAACTACTCGAAGGAGATTGATTATGGAAAAACAAACCATCACAATTTATGATGTTGCAAGAGAAGCGAATGTTTCTATGGCAACTGTTTCACGTGTTGTAAATGGCAACCCAAATGTAAAACCAACTACTCGAAAAAAAGTATTAGAAGTTATTGATCGTCTAGACTATCGTCCAAATGCTGTTGCACGTGGATTGGCAAGTAAAAAGACAACAACTGTGGGAGTAATTATTCCCGATGTTACAAATTTATACTTTTCTTCTTTAGCTAGAGGAATTGACGACATAGCAACAATGTATAAATATAACATTATCTTAGCTAATTCTGATCAAAATGATATAAAGGAAGTCCAAGTATTAAATACACTTTTAGCTAAACAAGTGGATGGGATTATTTATATGGGCCATAAAATTTCTGATGAATTAAGAGCAGAATTTTCACGTTCGAAAACACCTGTCGTTTTGGCAGGAACAGTAGATCCTGATGAACAAATGGGAAGCGTAAATATTGATTATGTAGCTGCAACAGAACAAACAATTGCCCAATTGATTGCTAGCGGACACGAGCGTATTGCTTTTGTATCAGGATCAATAACACAAGAACCAATTAATGGGGTTTATCGCTTAAAAGGATATAAAACAGCGTTAGAGAATGCTGGTATTGCTTATGATGAAGGTTTAGTTTTTGAAACAGCCTACACATTTACGGCTGGAGAAGAAGTATACAGTAAATTAGCTGAAGCAGGTGCTACCGCAGTATTTGCTGGTGATGATGAAATTGCTGTAGGGATTATGAATGGGGCTTTAGATCATTCTGTCAAGATACCAGAAGAATTCGAAGTAGTTACTGCAAATAATTCTAAATTATCTGAAATGGTAAGACCGAAATTGAGCACGATTACTCAACCTTTATATGATATTGGTGCTGTAGCAATGCGTCTTTTAACTAAGTTGATGAACAAAGAAGATGTAGACGAAAAAACAATTATTTTACCACATCATATTGCAAATAGAGGAACAACTAAAGAAGAATAAAGAAAAGGCATCGGAAACCGATGCCTTTTCTTTATTCATTCTTTTTTTCTTCTTCTGCTTTTTTCTTCTTCTGCTTTTTTCTTCTTCTGCTTTTTTCTTAGCAGCTTCTTGTAATTTTTTTTCATTTTCTATTTTTGCTTTAGCTTTCTCTTCTTCAGCTTTTGCAGCATCAGCCTTTTTATTATCTGCTTCAGTTTTTGCTTTTTTCGCTTCTTCATTCTTTTTATCTGCTTCAGCTTTAGCTTTCTTAGCAGCTTCTTCACTTGCTGATTTGGAAGCTTTGTTCCAATAATCTCCTAATTCTTTTTCAGAAGCAGCAAGTGCAAAGTCGTAAGTGGTTGTTTTTGGAAGGAACTTTTTATTAAAGAGTTCTGTTTTTGTAGCACCAGAAACCGTCACTTCTTTTCCATCCGTTAATTTTACTTTTCCTGGCATCATTCCTGTAGAAGCTAAAACTTTGGCTTCTACAACACCATCTGGTTTCTGGAAAGCTTGATCCGTACCCAAAACAGTAGGATTAGCACTATAAATCGCATTCATCAATCGAGCCCAATGTCTTTTGTTTCTTAAACTTGGACTTTCTGAACCTGAATTAGATAAATCATTAATAGGTGTATCCACAGCATTGTCATATCCAATCCAAGAACTCAGAGTAACTTGAGGAGTGTAGCCAATAAACCAAATATCTTTTTGGCCATCTGACGTTCCTGTTTTACCTGCAATATCAGCTTGGAAGTTCAATTGGCCTTTTACGTCTTTAGCTGTGCCGGTATCCAATACGTCACGTAAAATATCAGTTGTTAGATAAGCTGTTTCAGCGCTGAATACTTCAACAGGTTTCACTTCATGCTGATAGACAACCTCTCCAGCAGCATCCTCAATTTTATCGATGACATAACCTTCAGTGTAGTTCCCTTTATTTGCCAAAGTAGAGAAGCCATCAGTTTGATCTAAGACGGTTGTTCCTTTAGATATTCCACCAATAGGAAGAGCATAATAAACTCCTTGATATTCTTCTGTCGAAATAACATCAGATCCAAGTCCCATCTTGTGCATATAAGATTCAAGCTTTTCTTCCAAGTTATAAGTGTCTTTCATTTGTTGATAGATTTTAGTTGTTACAATATTGCTTGATTGTGAAAGACCTGAGCGCACGTCAGTCCATTTATTTGGAGTAACATTTCCAACGTTGGTAATTTCGTACACACCCAAAGCTCCATTTTCCCAGCTTGGTACTTTAGCAGAGCTTTCAAAAATCATAGAAGCCGGGGTAATAATTCCTTCTTCTAATGCTGGAGCAAAAGTTAATAAAGGCTTAATTGTCGAACCAGGAGAACGAGGAGATTGATAAGCATGATTGACTTGAGTAAACTCATAATCAACCCCGCCAATGAAGGAGATAATTCGTCCAGTAGCATTATCTCTTAAAACTGCTCCATTTTGTACAGGCTCAACTAACGTCTTTGTCTCACCGGTTTCTTCATCAACGTAATCAACAACTTTTACATTTCCCAAATCACTGGTATTGCTTATGATTGGATTATTATTTTCATCATAAGAGATCTCAGGAGTTGCATACTGTGCAACGACATCATTCATAGCTTCGTAAACACCTTTGTCAATTGTTGATGAAATAGTGTAACCTTTTGTGCGCAAATTAAGATCTGCTTGATTGTAATAAGAGTCTTTTAATTCTTGATCATTAGAAACGTCTTCAGCTGAATAACCATCAACTGTGTATAATTGTTCCATTAAAATTTGTCTTGCTTGTTGTTCTACAAAGTTGTAAACATAATCAGTACTATCATTAACGTCTGATTCCTGAGGTAAGAAGTCTTGTGTTAAATCATAGGTTAAAGCAGTATCATATTCTTCTTTAGTAATGTAATTTTCACGGTACATTCTAAATAAAACTTCATCTTTGCGGCTTATACCTGCAGATAAATCTTCTTTAAGAGCACCTATTTGAGAATACGGACTATAAACAATTGGATTTTGTGGAAGACCGGCAAGAAAAGCTGCTTGCGGCAAAGTCAAATCGATAGGATTTACTCCAAATATTCCGATTGAAGCTTCATCCAAACCAGCGATGTTTTGTCCTTTATTATTTCTACCAAAAGGAGAGACATTTAGATAGTTCTCTAAAATTTCTTCTTTTGAAAAGAAGTTTTCAATACGGAAAGCTAATAAAATTTCATTTGCTTTTCGTTTAAAAGAGACCTCATTTGTTAAAATCTGCTGTTTTACCAGCTGTTGTGTGAGTGTTGATCCCCCAGAAGTTGTACTGGTGCCTGTTACTTCTTGTGCCAATGCTCGAACGACTGCTTTTGGAACCACACCAGAGTGTTTATAAAAATATTCGTCTTCGGTAGCAATAATAGCTTCTTGGACTAAAGGTGACATTTCGCTTAATGGAATTTCAGATCGTTTTAAATCTGTTTTTAAATCACTAATTTTTTCTCCAGTAGCATAATACATTGAAGAGGTTGCTGATACATTTTCAATGTCAGCTTTCATTTCTTCGTATGTGGGGATTTGTTCACCGGAAACAAGGTAGGCAAAATATCCTGCTCCAGCCCCACCTATAAGAGCACCGCCAATCAATAAAACAATGACCAACGTAATCATTAAATTTTTAATGACACTGTAGCCTACATTGAATCCAAATAGAAATTTAGCTAAAGTAAATTTTTGATCTTCTTTTTTAGCTTGATTTCTTTTGGGAGCATCCGTTAACTTTGTTTCTTTAGAAGTTGATTTTGATAAGGAAGCTGAGTGAGTTTGTCGATTAAAATATGTCTTTTTGAAAGAGATCCATTGTTTCTTTATGAATTGCACCAAATTTAGTATAAATGCTTTAATTTTCTCTAAAAATGATGATTCATTAGTATTTTGTGGACTACTCAAATTTAGTTCACCTCGTAAAATTATATTTTCGTTCTCTAATTACTTGGCTTATTATAACAAAAAGAAAGGAGAAAGAGCAATTTTTGAAAAAATATTGTAGAAATTTAATCAATTCTAAAAAAAGTATGTTTTAAAAGCGAAAAAAGAGTGAATAACAGATTGAAGTAAGAGTAAGATGATTTTTCGATGAATGAAATCTAATTTAGATGTTGACTTTTCTCATTGTATTTTTTATACTTGTAAAAACAAATCTAACTATTGTGAGGGATTAGTATGCACAATCATTTAATCATCCAAACACAATTGAATATCTATTACTTTAGCTATTTTAGAAGCTGTTTGTAGACATAATTCGTTATGGGTGCAAACAGGAAACAGAAATGTTTGTATCTATGATGGCTAAGGCAATTTGATTTGCTAAGTATTTGCCACGTAGAGTTTATCTAAGTGGTGGATTAAATAACTTACCGTTTATTTTTACATAAAATAAGCACCCACTTGGATAAGGCTATCTCTAAGTGGGTGTTTTTTGTTTTATGTAATCATAGAGCTTTAAAAAATAAGGGGGATATAAAGATGGGAACAGTTGGAATGAAGAAAAAGATGATTTTAGGCTTAGCAACGGTTACTGCAGGTTTAGCATTAGGCGCATGTGGAAATACAAGTGACAGTGCAGGTTCTGAAATGATAAATGTAGGGATTTTGCAGTATATGGAACATGATTCTTTAACGCAAGCAAGAAAAGGATTTGTCAGTGAGTTAGAAGAAGCAGGATACGTCGAAGGAGAAAATTTGACGTTAAACTATCAGAATGCTCAAGGAGACCAAGCAAATTTACAAAGTATGAGTGAAAGCTTAGTTGGAGACAATGAAGTTATCTTATCTATCGCAACACCTGCTGCACAGTCACTTGCAACGATTACCCAAGAAGACCCGATTTTATTCACTGCAGTTACAGATCCGGTAGATGCGGGATTAGTTGCTGATAATGAAGCACCAGGCGGAAACGTAACCGGAACAAGCGATATGGTTCCAATTGAAGAACAAATTTCGTTACTGTTGTCATTAGCACAAGATGCTGAGACAATCGGAATTATCTACAATTCCAGCGAAGCAAATTCAAAAATCCAATCTGATCTGGCACAAGAGGCACTTGAGGCAGAAGGAATAGAAGTGAAAGTATTGACAGTTACAACTACAAATGATGTACAACAAGTTATGACAACGTTGGCTCAAGAAGTTGATGCTGTATATATTCCAACGGATAACACACTAGCCAGTACAATGCCAACAGTTGGTGAAATTGCTTTAGAGTATAAATTACCTGTTATTCCAGGATCTGCGGAAATGGTAGAAGCTGGAGGATTAGCAACTTATGGAATCAATTATGAAGAACTTGGACGTCAAACAGCAAAAATGTCTCTTCAAATTATTGAAGACGGTGCTGATCCAGCAGAAATGGCAGTGGAAACATCTACAAATTTGGAATTGGTTATTAATGAAGAAGTGGCAAAATCATTAGGTATTGATCCTGAAAGTATCGTACTACCTGATTAAAAGGTAAAATATAGAGGAGCATGAGCATGGACATTATATTATCAAGTATTTCGCAAGGAATTTTATGGTCGATTATGGCGATTGGGGTTTATCTTACATTTAGAATTTTAGACATTGCGGACTTAACTGCAGAGGGAAGTTTTCCCTTGGGTGCTGCAATTTGTTCAGTATCCATTGTTTCAGGAATTACACCGTTGTTAGCTAGTCTGTTGGCATTGATAGGGGGAATGCTGGCAGGAATCGTATCGGGTTTACTGCATACGAAACTTAAAATTCCTGCGTTACTGACCGGAATTTTAACGATGACTGCTTTATACTCTATTAATTTAAGAATATTAGGCAAAGCGAATGTTACCTTGTTAGGCCAAGATACATTGATGCGCACGCTACAATCATTTGGCTTAGAAAATCGAATGGCCGTTTTAGTCGTTGGTGGAGTGGCGATTGTTTTAGTTATTTTAGTTCTGTATTTATTTTTCAGTACTGAAATAGGATTGGCATTGCGTTCTACTGGAGATAATGAGGCTATGAGTGAAGCAAACGGGATTCATACAGATACGATGAAAATTGTAGGGTACATGTTATGTAACGGATTGATTGCTCTATCAGGTGCTTTGATTGCCCAAAACAACGGCTATGCAGATATCAGCATGGGAATTGGGACGATTGTCATTGGATTAGCATCTATTATCATCGGTGAAGTGATTTTCCACCGGTTGTCTTTTGCCAAACGATTGATCACTATTGTGATTGGTGCAGTTGTTTATCGCCTAATTATTGATTTCGTATTGCAATTAGGAGTACAACCGCAAGACATCAAATTGTTCTCAGCTGTTGTATTAACAATTGCTCTTTCTACCCCTTTGTTGAAAAAGAAATCAAGAAGGACTAAAAGAGTTGGTAAGAGGGGAGCAGAATTAGTATGACTGCAATTTTAGAATTAAGAAATATTCATAAAAGTTTTGAAGTGGGAACGGTCAATGAGAACCATGTATTAAAAGGAATAGATTTGACCATCGAGAAAGAAGAATTTGTTACGATTATTGGAGGAAATGGTGCTGGAAAGTCAACATTATTAAATAGTGTAGCTGGAACTTATGTAGTAGATGAAGGTGCTGTTTTATTGAACGGAAAAGATGCTACCAACAAAAAAACCAATGGAAGAGCAAAAAATATTGGGCGAGTTTTTCAAGACACAAAGATGGGAACAGCAACACGACTCACGATTGAAGAAAATTTAGCGGTAGCTTTTAAAAGAGGAAAAAAAAGAGGCTTAACACTTGGCGTAAAAGATAAGCAACGTGAAATTTTCAAGGAGCAATTAAAATTTTTAGAATTAGGATTAGAAGACAGGTTGAAAATGGAAGTCGGATTATTATCTGGTGGACAAAGACAAGCTTTGACATTGCTGATGGCGACAATTGTTCCCCCTAAATTACTTTTATTGGATGAACATACGGCAGCACTTGACCCTAAGACTAGTAAAATGGTGTTGAACTTAACGGATAAAATCGTTCATGAAAAAAAATTGACTGCGATGATGATCACTCATAATATGGAAGATGCGATTGCTCATGGAACAAGATTGATCATGCTTCATAATGGGAAGATAGTAGTAGATGTTTCGGGAGAAGAAAAGAGTCGTTTAACTGTACCAGATTTATTGGCGCTGTTTCAAAAGAACAGTGGCGACACAGTTACAGAAGATGCATTAATACTAGGGTAGCAAAAAAGAACGGAAACTATTTAGTTTCCGTTCTTTTTTAGTTTGTTATACTGATGCTGGAAGTCTTTCTCCAATTATAGCTAAGCGTTCAGCAACCTCTTCTTGACTTAAACTGTTGCGTTTTACATACAAGTTTGCAGGTGCAACACGACATTCGTGGCAGCAACCACGCAGATATTTATGTTCATTCTCTACTGAAGATAAAATTTGACGGTTACAAGCTGGATTTGCACAGTTCACGTAACGTTCACATGGAGTACCATCAAACCAGTCACGACCAACAACTACATGTTCTTTTTGGTTAACGGGGACACTGATGCGTTCATCAAATACATACATTTGACCATCCCACAAATCACCTTGAACTTCTGGATCTTTTCCATAAGTAGCAATTCCTCCATGTAATTGACCAACATCTTTAAAGCCTTCTTTAACTAACCAACCAGAGAATTTTTCACAACGAATTCCACCAGTACAGTATGTTACTACCCTTTTATCCATGAATTGTTCTTTATTATCTCGGATCCATTGAGGAAGTTCTCTAAATGTTCTGATTTCTGGACGAACGGCTCCTCTAAAATGCCCCAAATCGTACTCATAATCATTACGAGCATCGATGACGATAGTATTTTCATCAAGAATAGCTTCGCGGAATTCTTCAGGGTCTAGGTATTCGCCTGTTACTTCATTAGGATCGATGTCATCTTCTAAGTTTAGAGATACTAATTCAGGGCGTAGACGTACAAACATTTTTTTGAAAGGAGCACGTTCTTCTTCATCTACCTTAAAAACTAGGTCTGAAAAACGAGAATCAGAATGCATTTCATCAATGTATTGTTGTGTTTGATCATAAGTACCTGCAATAGTACCGTTTATACCTTCTTCAGCAATTAGAATTCTTCCTTTTAAACCAACTTCTTTACAAAATGCTAAATGTTTTGTGGTATATTCTTCTGGATTTTTGATATGAACATATTTATAGTAAAGTAAAACACGGTAATCTTTAGACATAGTAAATCCTCCTAATTCGATTCATAACACTAGGTAGACGGACTACCTGAAAGTTAATCTATACTAACAATACATTATACACTAATAAAATAATAGAAATCAATACCTCAAAAAAACAATAAGTTTTGTTATCGATTCCTTTCCCAAAAAATATCTTCGCATATAGCAAGATAAGGTTTCGTTTGATCATGCCCATTAGATAAGAGTTGAGTATGGAATAAGATGAGTATGCAAAGATGCAATGTGATACGATAAGTGGGTGGTTGAAATGAAGCATACGGTCCTTAACCAAGCAATGCGTACCATAAGTGGGTGGCTGCAATGAAGCATATGGTCCTTAACCAAGCAATGCGTACCATAAGCGGGTGGCTGCAATGAAGCATATGGTCCTTAACCAAGCGATGCGTACCATAAGCGGGTGGCTGCAATGAAGCATATGGTCCTTAACCAAGCAATGCGTACCATAAGTACCATAAGCAAAGGCTAAAATGAAACATATGGTCCTTAACCAAGCGATGCGTACCATAAGTACGAAGCAGAAACTCTTTATATGCTGTAGTTCCCTCAACTCTTGTAGTTATTAGAAGTGTTCAAAAAAAATAAGATAAAAAAGGATGTGTATTAATGGAAAGATGCAGTTGGGCAACATCAGATTTAATGAAGAAATATCATGATGAAGAATGGGGGAAACCTTTGCACGATGATCAAGCTTTATTTGAACTGCTGATTCTAGAAACAATGCAAGCAGGATTAAGTTGGTCTACTATTTTAGACAAAAGAGAAAATTACCGTGAAGCATTAGATGGATTTGAACCAGAAAAAATTAGTCATTATGACCAAAAGAAAATAGAAGAATTGCTTTCCAACTCTGGTATCATCAGAAATAAATTAAAAATAGCTTCTATCATTAAAAATGCAGTAGCTTTTTTAAAGGTAAAACAAGAATTCAGCTCATTTAATCAATACATTTGGTCCTTTGTAGAAGGAGAGCCAATCGTTAATCATTTTAATAACTTTGAAAAACCGCCAGTTAAGACTGAGCTATCCAGTAATTTATCTAAAGATATGAAAAAAAGAGGATTTTCATTTGTTGGACCAATAACGTGTTACGCGTTTATGGAAGCAGCAGGTTTGGTAAATGATCATAGTGATAACTGTTCCTTTAAATGAAAGTCGTTTTATTTGACACACAGTTGTAATATAAACGATATGATTCTATCACATACATTATGCTATACTAAAGTCCGTTAAGAAATTGGTTAAAATAGACTTTTAATCAAATCGTAATTTGGAGGGGTAAAACACGTGAATAAAAAATTAGTAACTATAGCAATCTTAGGATCCATGACTTTTAGTTCTCTTATATTACCAACTGCCGTTAGCGCTGAAACTAATACAGATAAACTTACTGAATCTGAACAACAAGTAACCCAAACACAAGAAGCAATTGAAGCAGCTCAACAAAAAGTTGATGCTCTACAAACTCAATCAAGCCAAACAGAAGCAGAATTAGCAGCTATTACAAGTTCAATCGATTCTAATAAAGGTAAAACTGATACATTATTAGCGGATATTGAAGCATCTCAACAAGAAAAAACAACACTTGAAAATGAAATTAAAGCTCTTGAAGAAAAAATTGCACAACGTAGTGAACAACTTGAAGATCAAGCTCGTACAGTACAAGTAAATGGAGACACAAAAAACTACATAGAATTTGTTATTGAAGCTGATTCTTTGTCTGATGTAATTGGACGAGTAGATGTAGTCACTGATTTAGTAAAAGCAAACAAAGATCTTGTTCAAGCACAAGCAGATGATAAAGAATCAGTAGTAGAAAAGAAAGAAAAAACAGAACAATCAATTGTTCAACAAAATGCCCTTGCAGCGCAACTTGAAAATGCAAAAGCTGAAATGGAACAACAATTATTAGAAAAAGAAGTTGTGGTTTCTCAATTAGCAATTGAAACAGCGAGTGCACAATCAGATAAAGATAAATACATCGCTCAAAAAGCAGAAGCTGAAAGTCAAGTAGCAGAATATACTGCTGCCCAAGAAGCAGCAGAGTTAGCTGTATTGGCAAGTTATGAAGCAGAAGAAGCAAAAGAAGAAGAAGAAACAGAAGAACCAATTGTAGAAGAAGCTTCTACAAATGAAGAAGTAGTGGTTGCGGAATCAAGTGAGTCTGTTGAAGAACCTCAAGTAGTAGAAGAAAGTGAAGTGACAGCTTCTACTCCAACAGAGACTACTAAGAAAACTGAGAATGTATCTACTTCAACAAAAGAAACAGTAAAAACAGAAACAAAAGCACCAGCAAAAACAGAGACTAAGGCACCAGCAAAAACACCTGAGGCTCCTAAAACAACAACAACAACAGCACCGTCTACAAGTGGCGGTACATCTTGGTCGAAGTTGCAACCACACGCAACTAGTGTGATGGGCACACCTTACTTATGGGGTGGAACAACACCAAGTGGTTTTGACTGTTCCGGATTTACTTCTTATGTTTTTGCAAAAATTGGAATTACTTTGCCACGTACGGCAGCAGCACAATATGCATCTTCTACTAAGGTTTCAAATCCTCAACCTGGAGATTTAGTTTTCTTCAAAGACGGAGGATCAATTACTCATGTAGGAATTTATGTTGGAAATGGTCAATTTATTGGATCACAAAGTAGTACAGGCGTTGCTTACACTTCAGTTAGCTCTTCTTATTGGGGACCTAAACTTGTAGGATACGGACGTTACTAAAAAGATAAAAAAGAACAACCTTGTCAATTTGACAAGGTTGTTCTTTTTTTTGCAACTGGATAATTTAATTTCTAAAAACAACGGACCCAAATGGTGCTAAATGAAGCATAACCAAATGAGAATATAAGGAGTGCATTATATTCGATTAGAAGACAAATTATTGTTAAACTAAATATGGATAAAATTTTATTAAGGATGGTGAGCGTCAATGATTGAAAGAGAAAAAGATATCATCGAAACTCAAGCTCCAAAAGAAGATTATCGACAAAAAGATGAAAATAAAGAAATGAATCCGATTCCAAAAACTGAGTCGCCAGATTACAAACCTGCTGGTAAATTGGAAGGAAAGGTAGCTATTGTAACAGGAGCAGACAGCGGGATTGGAGCAGCTGTTGCCATTGCATTTGCCAAAGAAGGGGCAGATGTTGTTGTAACAGATTACGAAAATAAAGAAGATGCTAAGAATTTAAGAAAACGGATTGAAGAAATCCGGGGTAAAGTTCTTTGGTTCACAGGTGACGTAGGGGATGAATCATTTGCACAAGAAGTAATTAAAAAAACGGTAGCGGAATATGGCAGTATAGATATTTTGGTGAATAACGCTGCGGAACAACATACGCGTAAATCGATTACCGAAATTACTGCTGCACAGTTGGATCGTACTTTCCGTACCAACATTTTTTCAATGTTTTATTTTGTAAAAGCAGCATTGCCTCATATGAATGAAAATGGAAAAGTTATTAATACGACTTCTGTAACCGCCTATCAAGGTTCACCAGGTTTGTTAGATTATTCTTCAACTAAAGGTGCTATAGTAGCGTTTACTCGTTCGCTTTCACAAAACCAAGAAATTATTGATAAGAAAATCCGAGTTAATGCAGTAGCTCCAGGACCAATTTGGACTCCTTTAATTCCGGCAACTACACCAAACGATGATAAAGAAGAGTTTGGAGCATCCGTTCCAATGAAACGAGCAGGTGAAGCATATGAACTTGCACCTACCTATGTTTACTTAGCGAGTGAAGACTCTAGCTATGTTAGCGGACAAGTTCTACACGTAAATGGAGGAACCGTTGTGAATGGTTAAAATTATCATACGGTAAAGGTAAGAGTTAGAATAGGATTAACAAATAGAATGATTATCCTATAGTTAAACAAAAAAAGCAGAACACAAGGTATTTTTATCCTTGTATGCTGCTTTTTTTGTTAACTAAGAAATGACTTTTTATAGCAATAGTGGAGAGCTTAAGTTAAACTAACTATATAAAAAAAACAAGTTTTATTTAGGAATGGGAAAGGTTGATGGAAAATGAAAAAAGCTGTATTGATCGTAAATCCTTCTTCTGGGGGAGAAAAAGGGAAGGAATATTCTAAGCTCGCTTTAGAAACCTTAGAACCTTTATATGATGAAGTTGTACTTAAAGAAACAGAAAAAGGCGGCGATGCCGAAGCATTTGCTAAATCTGCTGCTAAAGAAAGAGTAGAAGCAGTTTTTGTAATGGGTGGTGATGGAACAGTCAATGAAACGATAAGTGGGTTAGCTGAAGAGGAGTACCGTCCAAAGCTTGGAATTGTCCCTTTAGGCACAGTTAACGATTTAGGACGTGCATTGGGTATTCCGCTTAATCCATCCACAGCCATTCGGATGCTGCCAGATGCAATCACAAAAGAACTAGATATTGGTAAAGTAAATGATTCTTATTTTATTGATGTCATTGCCATTGGTAAAATCCCTGAAGCTGTTAAAAACGTAGGTGCGGAACAAAAAACAAGATTAGGTTCATTAGCCTATTTTATTGAAGGAGCCAAGGCATTAAGCGATGGCCAAAGTTACACATTTAAATTAGAATTAGATGGCGAGGTTTATGAACAAGAATCTAGTTTAGTGCTTATCGCATTGACGAATTCTGTTGGAGGATTTGAAAAAATGTTGCCCCATGCAAAAATTGATGATGGCTACTTGCATTTAATAGTATTAAAAGGCAAAACGTTAATAGATAAATTGAAATTAGTTCCCAAAGTTATCTCAGGAAATGCGATTGATGCAAATGAAACACTATATAAAAAATTTAAATCAGGAAAGCTATCAGTTCCCGAAGAAGACAATCAAGTGATAAGTAATATTGATGGAGATGAAGGGGATAAGCTCCCCCTTCATATTCAAGTTTTGCCTCGTCACATTACTATTTTTGTTCCAAAAGATACAAAAGAAGCATAAAAAGAACTACGACAGTCATTTAAATGATTGTCGTAGTTCTTTCCTTTTATTTAATGTATTCTTGTGTTAATTCCATAAAAGTAGAAACATCAGTTTTCATGATAGCAATACCAGCTTCCCAGAAATCAGATTTTGTTAGGTCTGCAGCTAAATGTTTCATAGCTAGGTCCTCAGTAGACATAGAAGCTGTATCTCTTAATAAATCAATGTATTTATCTTCAAAATCAGCTCCTTCTTCTAATGAACGAGCGTAGATTCCTAAACTAAATAAGTAACCAAATGTATATGGAAAATTATAAAAAGGAACATCAGCAATGAAAAAATGAAGTTTACTAGCCCAAAAGTGAGGATGGTAGTCACTTAATGAGTCTTGGTAAGCCTCTTTTTGCGCTTCTTCCATCAATTCGCTAAGTCGTTCATCTGTAACGACTCCACTTTGACGTTCATTATAAAAGCTGGTTTCAAATAAGAAGCGAGCATGGATGTTTAAAAACATGGCTAAGGCGTTCTGAATTTTAGTATCTAACAAAGTGATTTTTTCTTCTTTTGAAGCAGCTTCTTTAACGGTGGCATCAGCTACAATCATTTCTGCAAAGGTACTCGCTGTCTCAGCAACATTCATGGCATATTGCTGGTTAAGTGTTGGCAAATCAGTCATCACGTGGCTATGAAAAGCATGTCCCAATTCGTGTGCTAAAGTAGAGACTTCACTAGGCGATTCAGCATAGGTCATGAATATACGAGATTCTTTACTTTCCGGCAGTTCTGAACAGTAACCACCAGGTCTTTTTCCGCTACGATCTTCGGCTTCAATCCAATTGTGATCAAAAGCATACTGAGCAAAGTCAGCCATTTTCCCACTGAATTTCCGGAAATTTTCAACGATAAAATCAGCCCCATCATCATATGGGTAAACTTTAGCTGTTGCGTCTCCAATGATTACGGGTGCTTCCGTATCTTGCCAAGACAACTTATCTTTTCCAAGTAATTGAGCTTTTCGATTTAAATAATCAATAAAGGGTTGCTTTTGCTCGCTAACTGCTTTCCACATCGTATCTAACGTTTCTTGCTTCATTCGATTGTATTCTAATGGACGTTTCAAGAAATCTTTCACACCATGAGCTTTATAATCAGCTAAGCGAAATCCTGCTAAATGATTTAATGTATCGCTAAATAAAGGAGCCATATTTTTCCATGTTTCTTCCCATTTTTTGAATAGTTGTTCACGAACACCATTGTCAGGATCGGTATTCATTTTATTATAAGCTTGTCCGGCAGATAAAAGGTGAACTTGTCCTTCGCTGTCCTCAAAAGGAATTTCAATTGTTGCGACTAATGAGTCGTAGTGGTCGCTCCATCCTTGAAAACCATCAATAGACAGCGTATTAATCAAAGCTTCTTCAGCTTCGCTTAGCAATTCTTTGCCTTGTGTACGTGTTTCGTTTAGACTAAAGTCTATTGCTTTAAAAGCAGGCAATTCAATCAATTCATTCCATTTATCATCCGGCATAGCAACCATTTTTTTCGTCAAAATGGTTTGAAGAGTACTAAAAGTACTATTTAGTTCAAAGATTTGTCCTGAAATAGTACCTGCTTGTTTATCCGATACATCTGCAGATTGTATCGCTTCTATAAAGGTGAAAACTTGCGAAAGTCCCTTTGACAGTTCTTCTTGAACTAGTAAGATATCAGCCAAATTTTTAAATGTTGGGCTGTCTTTTTCTGCATCCCAGTTGGTAACCAGTCGAGTTAACTTATCTAACTGACCTCGAATGGCATCTAACTTTTCTTTTAATTGAGGTGAATTGCTGCCGCCTGGGAAAATAGATTCAAGATCCCATTTCATACTATATTTCATATCGTAACATCCTTTCGAATTCTGAATATAGTTATTATACTCTAGTTTACAGTAGTTTTAAAACCAACAATAAATTAAAGTAGCCAATTTTTATAAAGTGTCTTGAAAATAACTACCAAAATCGATTTCAGTTCATGTAAAATAGAAACAGCTAACATGATGATGGATGAAAAAATTAAAAATTAGAAAGAAGGAAAATAAGGATGCGATTTACTTTAAAAGACAATCTTTTTATTGCACTTGCATTGATAATTATGGCTGGATTATTTTATAGTTCTTCTCAGCCATACGGAGAACAATCGTTAACAGGTGTATTGGATACCTTATTAGCTAAAGAACCATTGAAAGATGTATTAAGTCATATTCATTTTAATTATGCAGGTGGTGAAGTGAGTATTGCCGCACAAGGATACAGTTCATTTGTAGAATTTTTTATTCGAAAACTAGCTCATTTTGGAATTTATTTTTTATTAGGATTATGCTGGTTTTTAGGATTAAAAAATAAAATGACGAGCATTGGCTTAGCAGCTTTTGTAGCATGGTTATTAGCATCTGGTTATGCCGCATTTGATGAATTCCATCAAAGCATTACGCCAGATCGAACACCATTGATGGAAGATGTTATTTTAGACGCAACAGGTGCTCTTACAAGTATTCTTTTAGCCTTGGTATTTTTTTTGTTTATTTTTAAAAAGAAACAGACTAAACAATCATTTAAAAAATCCAAGTGGTAACGAATACATACGAATAGTTGCTCTATAACAGGATTTTTGATAAAATAAGTAAGGCTATTTATTCTAGCTTAATACACTTATACTATGAAATGGGGAGTTTGGAGTGTCAGGACATTCAAAATGGAGTAATATCCAGGGGCGTAAAAATGCTCAAGATGCAAAACGTGGAAAAATATTCCAAAAAATATCAAGAGAAATATACATGGCTGTAAAAAGTGGTGGGCCTGATCCAAACACAAACCCTTCATTACGTATGGTGATGGACAAGGCTAAGTCTAATAATATGCCAAATGATAATGTTGAACGTGCCATAAAAAAAGGTAGCGCAACGGGAGAAAATGAAAACTATGATGAAGTTATCTATGAAGGTTATGGACCAAAAGGGACTGCTGTTCTGGTACATACGTTGACAGATAATTTAAACCGTACTGGAACAAATATTCGTGTAGCTTTTAATAAAAATGGTGGTTCATTAGGCGAAAAAGGGTCTGTTAGTTATATGTTCGATCGAAAAGGATATATCGCAATTGAACGTGAAGGATTAGATGTAGATGAAGATACGATGCTAATGAGCGTTTTAGAGGCTGGCGGAGATGAAATGGAAACGTCAGATGAAGTATTTGAAATTTACACTGATCCCTCTGATTTACCAGATGTGCGAGACGCTTTAGAAAAAGAAGGTTACACATTAGCGCAAGCTGAAGTAACCATGATTCCGCAAACAACGGTTCAGTTGCCAGAAGATAAAAAAGCTTTATTTAATCAAATGATCGATAAACTTGAAGAAGATGACGACGTATCAGAGGTTTTTCACAACGCTGAATTATAAACGACTAATTAAAAATAGTTCTGATTAAAATAAAAAATTAGTAATGTAAATCCCTTTTGTGGACTTACATTGCTAATTTTTTTATTTATTTTACCAAGCTCACATTAATAATACAAAATGTTTTTGAAATAGCTGAAAAAATAACGAAATCCATTAGTATTTACATACATTTAAACTAAGATCATTAAAAGAAATAAAGAGAGAGGAGGACCAAAAATGGAAATTGAAGAGTTTGCTCAATATAGTATTGTAAAAGCTCAAGAAGTAGGAACTAGCGATATTCATATTTTACCTGAGGAAAATCATTACAGTTTGTATTTTCGAATTGGCGGGAAAATGAGTTTTTGGAATAGTGTACCCGAAGAAAATGGAAAACGAGTTATCTCATATTTTAAATATTTATCCAATATGGATGTAGGAGAGCGAAGAAAACCTCAAAGTGGAGCTTCACAACTGCTAATAAATGGAAAGGCTATAGCCTTACGATTTTCAACGATCACTAATTTCCGAGCTCAAGAATCGATGGTAATCAGAATTTTAAATTCAGCTGCTCATTTATCGTTATTGAAAACAACTTACTTTAAAAAAGAAGTACAGATGATTGAGCAATTGGCTCAGTTTAATAGTGGATTGCTGATTTTTTCCGGACCGGTTGGATCGGGAAAAACAACAACGATGTATCAACTTGTTCGTGAAAGCTATTTGGTAAGTAAACAACAAGTCATTACGGTCGAGGATCCAGTAGAAATTGAAGAACCGTTATTTTTACAAACACAAGTGAATGAAAAAGCTGGAATTACTTATGAGACCCTTTTAAAGTCTAGTTTACGCCACCATCCGGATACCATTATTATAGGTGAAATAAGAGATGAAGAAACAGCGAAAATGGTGATTAGAGGAGCTCTAACCGGACATCTGATAATCGCAAGTGTTCATGCTAAGAATACTGTAGGGGTTGTTTCTCGTCTGCTAGAACTAGGTGTAACACAAGAACAATTAAAACAAACATTGCTTGGTGTAGTATTTCAAAAGTTAATCCCAAAATATTGCCCATTTTGTAAGGGAGACTGTGACCCTGCATGTGCGCACAATAATTTATATGAAAAAAGAGCCATTTTATATGATGTTTTATCGAGAAAAGAACTCAAGCAATTTCTCTCTCAAACACACTCAGAAGAAGAGATTCAAGAAAAACTTACAAGGTCGTTTAACTTATTGCTAAGAAAGGCGTACGCATATGGCTATATCAGCGAAAAAAATTATATTCAATTCCAGATTCCTTAAAAGAAAATCTTTAGCTGTACAGGCAGCATTTTTAAATAAACTTTCTACACTGATGACTCAAGGATTCTCTTTAAAAGAGGCTCTGTTATTTTTAAAAATGATTTTACCACAAGAAGACCAATGGATTCAATCGATTCTTGAAGAATTAGAAAATGGAGAACGGTTTGATAATAGTTTAAAAAAACACGGATTTTCTGAACGCATCTCTTCTCAGATTTATTTATCTTTTATCCATGGAAATCTGACAGAAGCATTGGCAGCCAGTGGAAACTACTTAGAAGAAAAAGAGAAGCAGCGAAGTCAATTAACTAAATTGTTACAGTATCCTATTTTTTTATTGCTGTTTATGATTGGTATTTTAATGGCTATTCGTTTTATGATCTTACCTAATTATGAACAAATGAACGGGAGTCAGGAATCTATTATTAATACATTTTCAATAAAATTTATTTATTATTTCCCAACCTTTTTGGGTGTTTTTTCAGTGGTGGTTTGTCTAATGATTTTAGTGATTCGTCATCAATTGGGAAAACAAACTGCCCTTCAGCGTACTGTTTTTTTTATGAAAATTCCGATTCTTTCAACACTATTAAGACTATACTACACAAATTTATTTAGTTATGAATGGAGCCAATTATTAAAAAGCGGCCATCAAATGAATAAAATCATTGAATTAATGCAGACGAAGGAAACAACTCAACTGATGCAAGAAGTAGCTTGCAAGATGGAAGAGGAGCTGAGAACGGGTCAAGATTTCAAAGAATCGATGAGCAGCTTTAATTTTTTTAATCGTGAATTAGGGTTTATCATCATACATGGCGAAGCGACCAGCCGATTAGGAATTGAATTAGCTGTGTATGCCCAAGATTGTCAATTAAGATTAACAGTGCAAATCCAAAAGTTGCTTGGTTACATCCAACCGATTATCTTTTTAATTATTGCGTTTTTTATTATGTGTGTTTATTTAGCTTTATTATTGCCAACGTTTTCTATGATGGAGGGAATCTTATGAAGAAGAAAAAAATGCTGAATCAAAAAGGATTTACACTTATTGAAATGGTAATGGTTTTATTTATTATTTCAGTATTGATGCTCCTTATTGTTCCAAATATAGTGAAACAAAAAGACTCTATTGATGTTCAAGGAACAGAAGCCTTGGTGACTGTTATCCAAACACAAGTAGAACTTTATGAATTAGATGGTCAACAAGAGGCTGTTTCCTTAGATTCATTACAGCAGCAAGGCTATTTATCTGCTAAACAAGTGAAACAAGCTACCGCAAAATCTATTACTATTACAAATGGTATCGTAAGCTCAAGCAAAAGAGAATGAAACCTCTAAATGAAAAAGGGATGATGCTTTTTGAGATGCTTCTTGTTTTATTCATTGCGACAGTTTTAGTCTTGATTCCAACTATTTATACCAAACAAACTAAAAACCAATTAGAAAATCAGCTTTTTATTGAAGAATTTCAAAGTCATATGACAGCTATTCAAAATTATGCTGTTTTATCTGGACAAGTAACCATGATGACTGTGTCTTCTCAATATAAGACAGTTCAATTTAAAGTTATTGGAGATGAGAAGAACGCATTAAATCAGCTGATTTATTTACCAGAAACGATCACGACCCCTACGTATAAAACGTATTATTTTAATGGCTATACTGGGAACTTAAGAAATTTTGATACATTGGTTTTTTTTATTAACCAACAAAGACACACAATGACTTTTCAGTTAGGGAGTGGACGATATAAGTGGCAGTAAGAAACTAAACCAAAAAGGGTATTTGTTGATTGAAAGTTTAGTAGCTTTTTCTTTAGTGAGTTTGTGCATCGCTAGTTATATTCCGTTCATTGTAGGCATGCTAAAAAAAATAGACACAGAAAAAACGACCGTTGAAATGCACCGTATACAGTATGAACAAATCCAAAAAATTGAACAGCATCAAGCAGTAGATTCTACTTGGAAAACAGGAGGAAAGATTTATACCATTAATCCTCTAATAGATAATAGTCGAAAAGGGGTACGGATAACTTATGAAAACGAAGAAATTTTCATTGAAGTCCGCTCGTTTCAAACGTCCATCCCTTGATCAAAAAGGATTTACATTGATAGAAGCATTAGTAGCACTATTTATTTTGGTCCTTTGTATTGTTCTATTAAATGTTGTTACAACTCAATATAAAACTATTCGTAAACAAACTTTCGAAGATCGACAGCTAGAATGGCATATGTTCTTAAATCAATTTGAGTATAGTTTAGAAGGACTTGTTTTGGTCAACACAAAACCTAATGAATTGCAGTTTAAGTTACTGGATGATAAAGGCCAATTTAAAGAGATGATTTATTATGAAAAGTATGAGAATCTAGTTAGACGTCGAACGGGGGCGGGAGGTCATCAACCTATGTTGATGAAAGTCAAATCAATTAACTTTGTTGAAAAAAAATCATTTTTAGAGATAACTGTAACTTTTTCAAATCAAGAGACCTATCATGCGCAATTAGGTATTGAACATAATGCAGCGGGTATTCAAGATGAATGAAAAAGGTGCTGTATTGCCATCTGTAATGGTATTTCTTTTATTAATGAGTATCATGATTTTAGGTACGAATAGAGTGTTTGAGAATCAAATGAATCAGTTAAGAATGACGAAACACTATTATGAAGTAGAAAGTATGCTGATTTTAGCTAAGATGGAACTCAATAGTCAATATGAATTAGACAAAGAAATTCAAAAAGGAATCGTTACATTTCCTAATGGAATAGTGACTATTCAACGAAAAGAAGCAAATGTGTTTATCTTAACTGGAACGCTTAAAGATGTATTTTCAAAGCAGCTAGAAGTCGAATTAACTCCAAGGATAACGGAAGAACTAAAAATCAAACAAGATAAAGAAGCAACTCCCACTTTACCTAATAAAAAGTAACTTACAGAAGAAGGCGAAGTAACCTCATTGCAAGCTTAGATGAGGTTATTTCTTTTTGTGGTCGTATTTGATATACTATTTGAATAGAAGTGGCTAATTCAACCAATCAATTAGATATAGATAAAAGGAGTGAGAAATAATGACTAAATTAATTAAATTACGTGAAGGAATGAAAAAAAACGGAATTGATGCATTATTAGTAACTAGTCCTTATAATTTGCGTTATGTTTCCAACTTTACAGGCACAACAGGTTTAAGCTTGATTACACTGGATAAAGCTTTTTTTGTAACGGATTTTAGATATACTGAACAAGTAGCAACTCAAGCAGTAGGATTTGAAATTGTTACTAACGTGGGCCCAATTTTTAATGAGGTAGCAAGATTAGTAGACGAAAATAAGATTGAAAAGTTAGGGTTTGAACAGGATTTTATTACGTTTAGTACATTTGAATTACTAGAACAAATTATTTCAAGTGAATTGATCCCAGTAAAAGGATTGATTGAAGAGCTTAGAGAAGTTAAAAGTGAAACGGAAATTGAAACTATTAAAAAAGCTTGTTCTATTTCTGACGCAGCATTCAAGTTTATTTTGGGAGAAATCAAACCTGGAATGACCGAAATTGAAGTAGCTAATTTATTAGATTTTCATATGCGAGGTCTAGGCGCAACGGGGGTTTCATTTGAAACGATTGTTGCTAGTGGCATTCGTTCAGCCATGCCTCATGGGGTAGCAAGTCACAAGAAGATTGAAACAGGCGATTTTGTAACAATGGATTTTGGTTGTTACTATGAAGGATATGTTTCAGATATGACAAGAACAATTGCAGTAGGTGAACCAAGCGAAAAGTTAAAAGAGATTTATGCTATTACGTTAGAAGCTCAACTGAAAGTTATTGATGCAGCTAAACCGGGAATGACTGGTGTTCAATTAGATGCTGTTGCCCGCGATCATATTGCTAAATATGGTTATGGAGAGGCTTTTGGCCATTCAACAGGACATGGTATTGGATTAGAAATTCATGAAGGACCAAACGTTTCTAAGTTAGCAGAAAAAAGGTTTGTACCTAGGAATGTCATTACCAATGAACCCGGAATTTATTTGCCAGGCTTTGGTGGGGTAAGAATTGAAGATGATTTAGTAATTACTAAAAATGGAAATGAGGTCATCACTCACTCTCCAAAAGAACTTATCATATTATAACGTGATTAAAATTGACAATTTATTAGGCAGAACACTGAAAAAATGATACACTTATACAGAAAAATAGGAACGGACTCATAGGAGGAAATTAAATGATTTCAGTAAATGATTTTAAAACAGGATTAACGATAGAAGTTGACGGTTCAATTTGGCGTGTTGTGGATTTTCAACATGTAAAACCAGGTAAAGGTGCTGCTTTTGTACGTTCAAAACTTAAAAATTTACGTTCTGGTGCAGTACAAGAAAAAACTTTCCGTGCAGGAGAAAAAGTAGCAAAAGCTCAAATCGATAATAAAAAAATGCAATATTTATATGAAAGTGCTGGCGCATATGTATTTATGGATAATGAGTCATATGAACAAATAGAAATACCAGGTGATTCTATTGTTGAAGAATTAAAATATTTGAAAGAAAATATGGAAGTTCACATTTTAATGTATGATACAGAAGTATTAGGTGTTGAATTGCCAAATACAGTTCAATTGCGTGTAGCTGAAACTGAACCTGGTATTCGTGGGGATACTTCTTCAGGTGGAACAAAACCAGCAATTTTAGAAACAGGAACATCAGTAAATGTCCCTTTCTTTATCAATGTGGATGATGTGTTGATTGTTAATACTCAAGATGGTTCTTACGTTTCTCGTGCATAATCAGTTGAAATTAAAATGAAATTAGTAAATATAGGAGGTTTGCCAAATGGCTGAAGAATCGACAGTTGCAATAAATGATACTAAAGGTACACTTGGAGAAATTGAAGTAGCTCCTGAGGTAATTGAAGTGATTTCTGGTATTGCTGCAAGCAAGGTAGATGGAGTCTATGCAATGCAAGGAAAACTTGCTTCTGGTGTTTCTGAATTATTTGGTCGAGTAGACCACAAAAAAGGTGTCCATTTAACATCCGATGAAGAAGGCTTGAAGGTAGATATTTATTGCTACTTTATTTATGGTGTATCGGTACCAAAAGTTGCTTTAGAAATTCAAGAAAAAGTAAGAGAACAATTGTTGCAGATGACAGATATAACATTAGCTGAAGTAAATGTTCATATTGTAGGAATTATTCCAGAAAAAACAGAATTACAAGAATTATTAGATCTTGATCAAGAAGAAGATGGTGACGAATAGTGAGTTTAACACGACGTGATATTAGAGAAAAAGCCTTACAATCACTTTTTCAACTTTCTGCTAATGAAGATTTATCGAAAGAAGAAGCTATGCAACAAGCATTAACTAGTGAAGATGAGTTAGCTGATGAAGTTGAAACAGTTCTGGTACCAAGTTATTTAGACTTACTTGTATCAGGTGTAATGGAAAAACAAGATGAAATCGATAAAAGAATTAAAGCTCACTTAGAGAATTGGTCCCTAAATCGTCTTGCTAAAACAGATTTAATGATTATTCGAATCGCAATCTTTGAGATGATGTATGTTTCAGATGTGCCAGACAGAGTTGCATTGAATGAAGCACTAGAAATTACCAAAAAGTACAGTGATGAAAAATCTAGAAAATTTGTTAATGGTGTTTTAGCAAACATAGTAAATGAGAACAGTGAAGATGAAGCTGAATAAGCTTTGTTTTCATTGTTTTTTTGCTTAAGTTACAGTTTGTAAAAGTTTCACGAGACTGATTTGAGGGTGTAATTGAGCTAATTCTTATGATAAGATAGACAGGGTAAAGTTTAATTGAGAAGAAAAGGATGGGATTCTTTATGAGCGCAATAATCATGAGTGGTAAAACATTGGCCGATGAAATGACGATTGAAATGCAAAATGATGTCAATCAACTTAAGAAAAAGGGAGTTACTCCTGGTTTAGTTGTATTATTAGTTGGTGAAGATTCTGCAAGTCAAACGTATGTAAAAAATAAAGAAAAACGTGCAAAAGCATTAGGCTTTCATTCGCTCATTAGGCACTATCCAGTAGATATAACTGAAGAAGAATTATTAAATGAAGTCAATCACTATAATGAAGATCCAGCCTTTCATGGCATATTAGTGCAATTGCCATTACCAAAACAGATTGATTCAGATAAAGTAGTAAATGCAATTGACTCGGTAAAAGATGTGGATGGTTTCCATCCTATAAATATGGGGAAATTACTAATAGGGCAACCAGATAAGATACCGTGTACACCCTATGGCATTATAAAACTATTGGAACGTTATCAGGTAGATATTGATGGCAAAACTGCGGTGATGATAGGACGCAGCAATATTGTTGGAAAACCGATGGCTCAATTATTAATGATGAAGAATGCAACCGTAACTATTGCTCATTCTAGAACAAAAGATTTAGCTGCACTAGCCCGTACAGCTGATATTTTAGTTGTAGCAATCGGTAGAGGACATTTTGTAACAAAAGAGTTTATCAAGCCAGGTGCTGCAGTAATAGATGTAGGAATGAACCGTGATAAAAATGGGAAATTAATCGGTGATGTTAAAAGTGACGAGGTAGCTGAGGTTGCAGGTTATTTAACTCCTGTTCCTAAAGGTGTAGGACCCATGACTATCACTATGTTGCTTTATCAAACGATTGAAAGTGCAAAAAAGATTAGTGCATTATCAAAAAAAATGTAAGGCATAAAAATTGTTCTTGAAAAAAGATGAGAATAAGCCAGAGTTAACGATAAAAATAAAAATAACAAATAAAGAGCTGTTTTCAATTTATGCAATGCTGCTAAAAGGAGAGAATACATTGTCAAATGATTACTTGACGGTCACTGCATTGACTAAATACATTAAACGAAAATTTGAACGAGATCCTTATTTAGAACGAATTTATTTGACAGGAGAAATTTCTAACTTTCGAAATAGGGCAAATGCCCATCAATATTTTAGTTTAAAAGATGATCATGCCAAGATTTCTGCAATTATGTTTAAAGCAGCTTTCCAAAAGCTCAAATTCACTCCTGAAGAAGGAATGAAAGTATTAGTTATTGGACGGATTTCGTTATATGAAGCAAGCGGAAATTATCAAATAACGATTGAACATATGGAGCCAGATGGAGTGGGTGCTCTCTACCAAGCTTTAGAAGAAATGAAGAAAAAATTAAAAAACGAAGGAATTTTTGATGCACCAAAACAATTGATTCCTACGTTTCCTAAACGAATTGCAGTAGTAACGAGCCCAAGCGGTGCAGTTATAAGAGATATTATGACTACGATAAAGAGACGATTTCCCATTGTTCAATTGGTTATTTATCCTACTCTTGTACAAGGAAATAAAGCGGCAGATGCAATTGTATCAAGTATCCGCATGATAGAGGAAAAAGGTGATTTTGACACAATGATCCTGGCACGTGGTGGAGGCTCGATTGAAGATCTGTGGCCTTTCAATGAGGAAAAAGTTGCACGTGCGATATTTGAAGCACAAACACCGATCATTTCTTCTGTAGGGCATGAAACAGATACGACCATTGCTGATTTAGTGGCAGATGTACGTGCTGCAACTCCAACGGCAGCAGCAGAGATTTCTGTTCCTTTATTGTCGGATGAATTGATCAAAATTGAACAATTAAAATTGCGGCTTGTTCAAAGCTATGCGCGAAAAGTGGAAATATTAAATCAACGGTTAACGAGCCAGTTAAATTCTTATATTTTTAATCAACCGCAGCGGTTATATGAAGGGTATGCTCAAAAGTTAGATTTGCTGACTGAAAGGCTTATTCGAGCAATGGAAGAAAAAAATCAACAATTAAAAAACGATCTTAATGTTCATCTGCTTCAGTTAAACGCTCAAAATCCGACACAGTTAGTTAAACAAAAGCGTAGTGATTTAAGTGTTATGAATAGGCAATTGACGACTCAAATGGAATGGTATATGGAAAATCAGACTAAACGTTTTCAATATGCTGTTCAATCGCTGGATTATTTAAGCCCTTTAAAAATTATGAATCGTGGCTATAGTTATGCAACAAAAGATGGAAAAGTTATTAAAGATAGTAAGCAAGTTGAAGCAGAAGACAAGATTCACATTCATTTGCACAAAGGAAGTTTTGAGGCAAAAGTCATAAAGAAAGAAGAGGAATCTAAATGAGTACAGCAAAGAATTTGAAATTTGAAGAAGCTATGCAGCAATTAGAAGAAATCGTAACAAACTTGGAACGTGGAGATGTTCCATTAGAAGAAGCGTTGGATCAATTTCAAAAAGGCGTTAGTTTAAGTAAATTTTGTAAGGAAGCCTTACAAAATGCAGAACAAACTTTAACGAAAATAGTCGATGAAAACGGTAAAGAAAAATTATTTGAAGATGAAAGTGAAAGTAATTAAGAAAAGAGGGTCGATATGAATTTAAAGTCATTTAAAGATAATGTGATTCCATCATTTGAAGAGGAGATGCTTGGATACATTAGGGAGAATGGTACTGAAAAGGAATCATTACATGAAGCCATGGTTTATTCTTTAGAAGCTGGCGGAAAAAGAATTCGACCTTTGCTTCTTTTAGCAACGATTCAATCGTTGGGAGGCGATAGTAGAAAAGGGTATGCCGTAAGTGCTGCTTTAGAGTTTATCCATACGTATTCCTTAATTCATGATGATTTACCAGCTATGGATAATGATGATTTGCGTAGAGGAAAACCGACGAGTCATATTGTTTATGGTGAAGATACAGCAATTTTAGCCGGTGATGCTTTGTTAACACAAGCTTTTGAAATTATTGCTGCATCAGATGCTTCACCAGAAAAAAAAGTGAAATTAATTCTAGCATTAGCAAAATCTGCAGGCCCAGAAGGTATGATCTTGGGGCAAATGGCGGATATCCAAGGTGAAACGAAAGACTTAAGTTTGGAAGAATTGCAATTTATTCATCGGAACAAGACCGGTGAATTGTTAAAATTTCCTATTTACGCCGCATGTGTGATTGTTGACGCAGCAAAAGAAGTTGAAGAACAATTGATGGGGTATGCTGAGCATATCGGATTAGCTTATCAAATTCGCGATGACATTTTAGATGTGATCGGAAATGTAGAAGAAATCGGCAAAAACACTGGAATGGATGCAGCTCACAATAAGAGCACTTATCCAGGTTTGTTAACACTTGAAGGAGCTAAAAAAGCTTTGAACCAAGAGCTAACAACTGCAAAATTAAACTTACTGACTGTGGAACAAATTAGTCGAGATTCAGCTAGACCGGTTCAAATTAATTTATTGGTAGAAATTATTGATCTTTTGGTGATCGATTAAAAAGGTGGGAACCGTCACATGAAAAAAGAACGAGTAGATATCCTCTTAGTCGAACAAGGCCTAGTAGAGTCTATTGAAAAAGCTAAAAGTATCATTATGGCTGGTCAAGTATATACAGAAAAAGAAGAGCGGATCGATACTGCTGGAGAAAAAATTCCTTCTGAGACGAAACTTCATTTAAAAGGAAAACACTCTCGTTATGTCAGTCGAGGTGGGTTTAAATTAGAAAAGGCGATGAATGTTTTTGATGTGACGATTAAAGACAAAATTATGCTAGATATCGGTTCTTCTACTGGAGGATTTACCGATGCTGCTTTACAAAACGGAGCTAAATTGAGTTATGCATTAGATGTAGGGACGAACCAACTAGCCTGGAAACTACGCCAAGATCCAAGAGTCGTAGTGATGGAACAAACGAACTTTAGGTATTGCAAGCCAGAAGATTTTTCAAATGGGAGACCCAATTTGTCTTCTATTGATGTTTCATTTATTTCTTTACGCGTAATTCTCCCCGTGCTAAAGAACATTATTGCTTCTGGTGGAGATGTATTGGCTTTGATTAAACCTCAATTTGAGGCACATCGTGAAGATGTTGGTGAAAAAGGTATCGTCAGTGATAAACAAGTTCATGAGCAAGTTTTGACAGACATGCTTTCATTTGCAACAAACATTGGATACGATGTATTAAACTTAACATTTTCTCCTATTACAGGTGGAGAAGGCAACATTGAATTTTTAGCTCATTTAAAGTGGAATGACAAAACAAAAGGTGACCTAGCTGATTCTGTCGAGATAGAATCTGTTTTAAAAGAAGCATATGCTACACTAAAAAATGAAAAAAAATAAGATAACGGATGTATCATCTAAAATTGGTACATTCGTATTTTATTTTTAATTTTTAGGGTTTTTTGTTTTGATTTCTCATATTTTTTCTTTTCTATCTGAATTAAGTGCGCTATGATAGGAGTATTAAATGAATAATAGTGGTTATGAAAATGAGGTGGAAACATGAAAAAAAGAGAACGTCATCGTTTGCTACAAGAGTTGATTAAAGAAAATATTATTGAAAAACAAGAAGACTTTGTACGTATATTAGAAGAAAAGGGTATAGAAGTAACACAAGCAACTATTTCGCGTGATATTAAAGAACTTCAATTAGTTAAAGTTCCCTCTCAAATAGGAGGATATCAATATAGTTTACCGCCTGATATTCAATATGATACATCGAAAAAGTTGGAACGTTTATTTAAAGATGCTTTTGTTTCTATGGATACGCAAGATTGTTTTCTGCTCGTTCGAACCATTCCTGGAAATGCTTTTGCTCTAGGTAGTTTAATTGATAATTCAAATTTTGACAGTGTTTTTGGAGCTATTTCAGGAGATGATACAGTACTGATTATTTGTCGTTCAAATGAAGAAGCACTCCATTTAAAAAATCATTTTATACAATTAATTTAAGCAATCAAGAAAGAAGTATTGGAGGTGTTAAACAGTGCTTCAGGAATTAACCATTAAGGATTTTGCAATCATACAAGATTTGAATCTTAGTTTTAATCGTGGTATGACTGTTTTAACCGGAGAAACAGGAGCAGGGAAATCGATTATTATTGACGCAGTTGGGCTGCTTGCAGGTGGAAGAGGATCCAGTGAATTTATTCGTCATGGTGCAACTAAATGTGTTTTGGAAGCGTTGTTTTCATTAGAAGGAAATTCCACTACTTATAAATTACTAAAAGACTATGATATTGACAGTGAAGAAGATAGTGTGATTATTCAGCGTGACATTCATCGTAGTGGTAAAAATGTTTGTCGAATCAACGGTCGTTTAGTAACGATTGCTACCTTGCGTCTAATTGGAGAATCCATCATTGATATTCACGGACAAAATGAACATCAAGAATTAATGAATCCAGAACGTCATTTAAATATGTTAGATCATTTTGGTGATCAGAAATTAATACAGTTAAAAAAGAATTATCAAGAAACTTATGCAGACTATAAAAAAGTTAAAAAAGCCTATGATAAATGGCAAAATGGAGAACAAGCATTAGCACAACGATTAGATATGCTTCAGTACCAAACAAATGAAATTGAAATAGCTGAACTTCTTGATGGTGAGGAAGAAGAGCTGCTAGAAGAAAAAAATTTATTAGCTAATTATCAAAAAATTATGTCTGCACTATCCATTAGCTATGATACTTTGCAAGGAGATGAAGTCAATGGGATTGACTTGATTGGAAATGCAATGACTGAAATGAGTTCTTTAGAAGAAATAGATGAAAAATACAAAGTCTTGTCAGAAGCGATTTCAAGCAGTTATTTTCAACTTCAAGAAGCTGCTAGCGATATTTTAAGAGAAATGGATCAAACGGCCTATGATGAGGATCGCCTTAATGAAATTGAAAAAAGATTAGAGAGCATCAAACAATTAAAACGTAAATATGGTGATTCTATTACAGAAATCAAAGCATATTATGAAAAAATTGCGGCAGAATTAAATCAAATTATGAATCGTGAAAATCACCTGACGAATATGACAAAAGAGTTATCCCATTTATCGAAAGAATTGATTAAGCGAGGTAGCGAACTTTCTGAAAAGCGTAGAGTGGTAGCCAAAAAAATTGAACAAGCCATTCATGAACAATTAAAAGAATTGTATATGGAGAAAGTGGTATTCGAAGTTCAATTTTTCAAACCGATTCAAGATTTTGCGAGTGAAAATGCACACGAGTCTGGCTTTGATGATGTAGAGTTCTATATTGCTACAAATATGGGTGAACCGTTAAAACCTTTGGCTAGGGTAGCCTCTGGAGGAGAATTATCGCGCATGATGCTAGCTATGAAAACCATTTTTTCTAAATCTCAAGGCATTACTAGTATTATATTTGATGAGGTAGATACCGGTGTTAGCGGTCGAGTCGCTCAAGCGATTGCAAACAAAATTTATATGGTAGCTGTTCATTCTCAAGTCCTCTGCATTACACATCTGCCTCAAGTAGCTGCGATGGCTGATAACCATTTATATATTTCAAAAAGTGTAGAAAATGATCGTACAAAAACGCATGTCAATTCTTTGGTATCTTTAGAAAAAATTGAAGAAATTGCGCGTATGTTAGCAGGTACTGAAATCACAAAACTGACTTTAGAACATGCTAAAGAATTAACTGTTTTAGCGGAAACAGAAAAACAAAGACAAAAGCAATTGAGTTAAGAATAAATAATTCTGTAAACCAATGGACTAAAAGTTCGTTGGTCTACAGGATTATTTTGGCTCTATACTTTTTAGTGTTGATAGCTTAGTTAAATTAAGGACACGAAAATTCTGGAGGAATAGGGTTTGCTTGTAGCCATGCATTGAATTCAATGTGAATTATATAGCGTTAATGCTTTAGCAGTTACGCTATATTTGAGGCTTGAAAGCTCTGAAGACTACAGGCTTCAGGCGATTCCATGGCTCTCCACAAGCAAATCCGTCTATTCCAGAGGAATTTTTTTTATCAACACCATTTCCTAGGTGTAGAAGCAGTTTACCATCGAATACTGGCAAGGAGTTTTTCTAAAATTTTTTTTTCATTGTCACTCAATCCCCAAAATTCAAGTTCCTTTTTGATATCTGTTAAAAGTCCGTATTCTCGAACAAAACCGTTCAAACGTGCAGCAATAGTTGAATTAATATAGTCAGTATACGTTGGAAAAAGATTGCTTACTTCCTCAAGAGCTTTAGGATAACGTTTCATAAAATATTTTTGATGGTGATCTTCTGCTCGGTAAAAATGAGTGTATGGGAGAATTTCAGTCTGTATTTGCTTATTGTATTTCTTTTCCCACTTACTTTTGACCTGATCAGCAATTTTTTGTTGTTCGGAATTATGATAAAACAAAAGTGAAAGATACTGGCGCCCCTTATAGTTGCGGTCTTTAACAGCATCATGACTGTCCCAAAATAAAGTTAAAATATCTGAGTAACAAATAACCTCAGGATCAAAATCAATTTCTAGCGTCTCAGAATGATCTCCAATGGATCTATAAGTAGGATTAGGTAAAGTACCGCCAGCATAACCAACGCGTGTTCGAATGACACCAGGGAGATGACCAAAACGACTATCGGGTCCCCAGAAGCAGCCCATACTAAAGGTAGCAGTTTGAGTGTTATTCGCTTGTCTATCAAAAGTTGTCATATTGTAAACCTCCAAATATAAAAATAAAAACCACCTGAAACGATTTTAGAAAAATCATTTCAGATGGTGAGCTCTAACTCATAGTAATTAGTTTAGCTAAAACAGGTATAAATCCTGCAGCTAACATTGCGATCAGCATGATCCAGACAAAAACTTTAGTGAAGCGTTGAGTTTTTGAGACTGATTTTTTGTTTTTTGTAGCCACGAGGTAATCCCCCACTTTCGTATGGATATTTCCTACAGTTTACATCAAATAAGCAGAAGGAATCAATAGGCTATTAAAAATAATCTTTTTTTCTTAGTATCCAAACGGTTAATCCACATATTGCAAGACTGATGAAGCAAAGTATCCAAAAAGCACCTGGAGTGTCTTCAAATGGGAGTGTCACGTTCATTCCCCAAAGTGCTCCGATAATATTTGGGATGGTCAAAACAATGGTGATGGACGTTAATACTTTCATAATATTATTTAAATTATTTGAAATAACAGAAGAAAAGATAGCACTGATCTGTTCTAACATTTTATTTGATTGGCGAATCATTGCTTCGGCTTGTTGATTTTCAATGACCACATCATGTAAAAAGGAAAGAATACTTTTATCTGTATTGAAACGCTCAATAGCTTTTAAACGTTTAAAAATCGGATGATTGCTTTCAATGGCAGTACTAAAATAAACTAAACTTTTTTGAAGAGACATTAAAACAAATAGTTGACGGTTTTTAGAAGTCTTTGTAATGGTGTCTTCTAATGTTTCGATTTTAGCATTAATTTCTTTTAAATAAGTAATGTAATCAGAAGAAATGTGCCAAGCAATATCAAGTAAAAATCGTTCTTGATTTGCACTTGATATTGGAAAATTAGGCTTATTATCAATCATACTTGAAATAAAACCAGGTGTATGAACAGCAGCCGTAATAACGGTTTTAGCTGTCATAATAACTGCTAAAGGTCTGGTAACATATTCAGTATCGCTTGAGTTACTGGTTACTTTTAATGGATAAAGAAACAGTGCTAATGAAGAACTCTCGCTTTCATCTAATTCTAAATTTTCATGTCTTGAAACCTCATCTGGATCTAATACACTAGAAAGGTAATCTTTTGGGAACCCAAAATGTTTAACCACTCGATTGATTTCATCAGATGTCGGATTAGATAGGTGTAGCCATTCCACATGAGTAAACTCAGTGTCATGGACAACTTTACCGTTAGTTGTTGTATAATAAGAATGAATCATAGCAAACGCTCCTTGAAATAAGATTAATAGAAGATACGATTAAGAAATAAACTTTACTCTACTTAGTTTACACTAAGCAAGGTAAAAAAAGGTGAAAAGTATGTTTTGTTAAAAGGAAAATTGCACTATCACTCAGAAAACACAAAAACTTTTGAATAAAAATGGTTAAATCGTATTTTTAACTTGAAAATGGTTGTAACATGAGTCAAAAATAAATTAACTTAACAGAATATATGAAACAACTTTTCATTTCTCTCTTTTTTTGCTAGGATAGTAAGGGACAAAGAAATAATAATCAATTAAATAGAGGTTGAAGAGAAGGGAGTTCAAATAAACATGAGTAAGCAACAAATTGGTGTAGTTGGAATGGCTGTTATGGGGAAAAACTTGGCTTTAAATATTGAAAGCAGAGGATATTCCGTATCAGTTTACAACCGTACGACTTCTAAAACAGAAGCGGTTATTGCAGAAAATCCAGATAAGAAATTAGTATTGACTCGCACAGTTGAAGAATTTGTGGATTCTCTTGAAAAACCAAGACGTATTTTGTTAATGGTACAAGCAGGTAAAGGAACGGATGCAACCATCCAATCTTTATTGCCACATCTAGATGAAGGAGATGTATTGATTGACGGAGGAAACACCTTCTTTAAAGATACGATTCGACGCAGTGAGGAACTAGCAGAATCTGGTGTGAACTTTATTGGAACAGGTGTTTCTGGTGGAGAAGAAGGCGCACTTAAAGGGCCAGCTATCATGCCTGGTGGACAAAAAGAAGCTTACGATCTTGTTGCACCTATCCTTGAACAAATTGCTGCTGTAGCTGAAGATGGTGAAGCTTGTGTTACGTACATCGGACCAAATGGAGCAGGTCATTACGTTAAAATGGTCCACAATGGTATCGAATATGGTGATATGCAATTGATTGCTGAATCTTATCACTTGTTACGTAACGTCGCAGGTTTATCCGTTGAAGAAATAGCTGAAGTATTTGCTGAATGGAACAAAGGCGAATTAGATAGTTTCTTAATTGAAATCACAGCAACAGCTTTAACTAAAAAAGATCCTGAAACTGGAAAACCAATGGTCGATATCATTTTAGACCGTGCTGGTAATAAGGGTACAGGTAAATGGACATCACAAAGTGCATTAGACTTAGGTGTTCCGCTTCCTTTAATTACAGAATCTGTTTTTGCACGTTACATTTCGGCTTTAAAAGAAGAACGTGTTGAAGCAAGTAAAGTGTTACCAAAACCTGCTCGTTATTCATTTGAAGGAGACAAAGCTGAATTAGTTGAAAAAATTAGACAAGCTTTATACTTCAGTAAAATCATGAGTTACGCTCAAGGATTTGCACAAATGCGTACAGCTAGTGAAGAGTATGATTGGAATCTACAATACGGTGAAATAGCTAAAATTTTCCGTGCTGGATGTATTATCCGTGCCCGTTTCTTGCAAAAAATTACAGATGCTTATGATCGCAAAGCAGATCTTAAAAACTTGATGTTGGACGATTACTTCATGGATATCACTAAAAATTACCAAAACGCTGTTCGTGATGTGATTGGTATTGCTGTAAAATCAGGTGTACCTATCCCAACGTTCTCTTCAGCAATTGCTTATTATGATTCTTATCGTACGGCTGATTTGCCTGCAAATATCATTCAAGCGCAACGTGATTATTTCGGAGCACACACATACGAAAGAACAGATAAAGCTGGAACTTTCCACTTCGACTGGTATGGAAATGAAGGAGAAGAACAATTGTAAGACGTTTTTCTAAAATAGAGGATAAAAAAGAGACTGAAATTATATTTTCGGTCTCTTTTTGTATGACAAAAAATAATGGAAATTCTAATCAAATAATAGACAACTGTCGAATTGCTTAAGAAACTCTTAAAGAAGAGTTTTAAGCTTCTCATTTATTTCTAATTTATGGTAAAATGATAACGGACACATTAAAAATTGATTGTGAAAAACTAGTTATCATGGTATCGTAACAAGAGCAAAAGAGACAAAAATAGGGATTTTAGAGGAGCAGGTGTACACTAACATGAACAAAATTTTAATTATTGAAGATGAAAAAAATCTAGCTCGTTTTGTAGAACTAGAACTAAAACATGAAGGCTACGCAACAGAAGTTCGTTACAATGGACGCACGGGATTAGAAGCTGCAGTTGCAGAAGATGCACATTGGGATGTTATTTTATTAGACTTAATGCTACCAGAATTAAATGGAATAGATGTTTGTCGTCGTATTAGACAAGTAAGTAATATGCCTATCATTATGATGACTGCTAGAGACTCAGTTATTGACCGTGTATCTGGTTTAGACCATGGTGCAGATGACTATATTGTTAAACCGTTTGCTATCGAAGAATTATTAGCACGTTTGCGCGCATTATTCCGTCGTATTGAAATTGAAAGTGAACAAAATATCACAAAACAAACAACAGTTACGTATAGAGATTTAACGGTTGAAAAAGAAAACCGTGTCGTACGTCGTGGTGATGAAGTTATTGAATTAACTAAGCGTGAATATGAATTGCTGCTAGAGTTAATGGAAAATGTGAATGTGGTTTTAGCTCGTGACGTATTGTTGAATAAAGTTTGGGGATACGAAACTGAAGTTGAAACAAATGTTGTAGATGTATACATTCGTTACCTAAGAAATAAAATTGACGTTCCAAATGTTGACAGCTACATTCAAACTGTTCGCGGAACAGGTTATGTGATGCGTTCGTGAGATTCTCGTTCTATGACAAAGATAAAAAAAGAAAGAAAAGAAAACGATTATCCTTAAAATGGAAATGGACTGTTGGAGCAACACTTGCAATATTCTTAACGTTTTCGATTTTTTCATTTGCTATTTTTGTAGGATTTAGACAAATTATGTTCACGCAAGAGGAAGAAAATTTTAGAGAAGTTTTGTTTGGAGCAACTAGTCGTCTAGTTGATGAAAATAAAATAACCGATAGTGATTCTACATCTTTATCAAAGGCAACTGTTTACTCTGCTTTTAATCCCTCTTACTTTCCAGATATTATGGAATTGAATGGGGAATATGATCAAAGAAATACAACTTTTGAAGATTCTGGAAATTATGAAGATACTTTATATGCCAAAATGAATGAAGAAGATGTCATCGTAAGAGTCTATACTCCAACACCGCGTTTGCTTTTTGAATCAAAACTAGGCGATTTTTCTTTTGAAGAAAGCTCGGAACCCGTTATCAAGATGATCGATGTAAATGGCGAAGAAGGTTATTATGGAGTTGCACCTGTTATTTCTGACGAGACACAACAAATTATTGGATATGTACAAGTTATCGATGGGATGTCAGATTACCATAATATGATTGAGGTCACACTTATTAGTTTAATAGCTATGAGTTCTGCGGCCCTTATTTTTAGCGGTATATTAGGCTATTTCTTGGCATCTAATTTTTTGAAACCGATAAAAAACATTACAAAAACAATGAATGACCTTCGACAAGATACGCAATCGACTTCTAGAATTGAAGTAGTTGAAGGAAACGATGAATTGGATCACCTCTCCATTGTCTTTAATGATATGTTAGATAAGATGCAAAAGTATATTGAACAACAGAAGCAATTTGTTGAAGATGTTTCTCATGAATTAAGAACACCAGTTGCTGTGATGGAAGGTCATTTGAAGCTATTAGATCGATGGGGCAAAAATGATCCTGAAATCCTAGATGAATCACTTTCTGCCTCACTACAAGAAATTACTCGGATGAAAAGTTTGGTTCAGGAAATGTTAGATTTGTCCAGAGCTGAGCAAGTAGAAATTCATTATAAGAATGAAAAAACATCTATTAAACCGATTATTCAGCAAACTTATAATAATTTTCAAATGATTCATCCGGACTTTGTTTTTAATTTAGATGATGATATCAATGAAGAGGTATATGTTTCTATTTACCGAAATCATATTGAACAAATTTTAATTATTTTACTGGATAATGCAGTTAAATATTCTACTGAACGTAAAGAAGTCCATATCTCAGTTGCAAATGATGATCGAGAAGTCCAGATTGCCATTCAAGACTTTGGTGAAGGGATGACCCCGGAAGACGCTGAAAAGATATTTAATCGTTTTTATCGTATTGACAAAGCTCGTAGCAGACACAAAGGCGGAAACGGGCTTGGTCTAGCGATAGCAAAAGAATTATTAAGTGGATACAACGGCACAATCACTGTAGAAAGTGTTTTAGACTATGGTTCAATATTTAGAATCACCTTGCCTATCTACAAAGATGACATATAAGAAAAACCACTACTCGTTTAAGAGTAGTGGTTTTTTTTAACGATTTTTTTGTTGTTTGCCGGCATTTCTACCGCGGCCATTTGTTTTATTTGATGGTTGATTTAAAACTTTAGATTGTTGTGCAACAGGCTCAGCTTGTTTAATTGTCCGTTTTGGTTTAACAGGACGTTTTTTAGCTTCTGCTTCAACTTGCGCTTTAATTCTAGGTTTAAAAATGAAATTAGTAATCAATGTTTGGAAGACTGCAAAAATTCCTCCAACAAACCAATATAACCCTAATCCAGCAGGTGATGTAAATGAAACCATTAAAATCATAATTGGACTAACATACATCATTGTACGCATTTGTTTCTTTTGTTCCTCAGGAAGTCCAATCATAGAGACATAAGATTGAACAAAATAGACAGCACCGGCTGCGATAGCAAGAGCAATGTTTTGATCTCCTAAACTAAAGCCTAAGAATGTACTATTTCCTATTTCTTTAGACAAATTGATTGCTTGGAACATAGCTGTAAATATCGGCATTTGAATCAGCAATGGCAAACATCCGATACCACCTAACATACTCATGTTGTTATCTTTATAAAGACTCATGAGTTCTTGTTGAGCAGCAGCTTTTTCTTCAGCTGTAACGGCAGATTTTTGTTTCTTCTGGACTTCTTCCATTTCTGGTTTGATTAAGGCCATTTTTTCTTGTTGGATAATAGATTTTTTTGATTGGCTTAAATTTAAAGGTAAAATAATTAAGCGGACGACTAATGTAATGACAATAATAGCTAGTCCATAACTACCTCCTAATAATTCAGCAAGTTGAATGATTACTTGTTGCGTAGGAACCACTAGAAATTCGTAAATAAAACCACTAGGATTTCCATCTGAGTCATGACCCATACAACCAGACAAAAAAACCATAACGCTTAATAGCGTTCCAGATAAAAGTAATTTCTTGAAATTTTTCATTGTTCACAATCCTTCATTTTTAAAGTAAGTAGCATTACTTACTATACAGGATTCAGGAATGGTTTTCAATTGCTTATTGTGAACTTATATCTGACAGGTAAAGAGGAAAGTTCATCTACATCAATAGAATCAACTTGTCCACTGGGTGAAGGGGAATTTCTTATTTTTTCTATAAATTTATCTATTTTTTCTTCATCACCATTAGCTTCTATATATACGCTTCCATCTGATTCGTTACGAACAATGCCGTAAACCCCTATTTGATCAGCTGCTAATTTGGTTGAATAACGAAAGCCAACGCCTTGAACAAGACCTGTTACACGAATCGAAACCTTTTTCATAGAAATCCCTCCATTATCATTGTCTTCTATTGAAGACTCTATTGGTTTAATAACCGGAAAAAGAAACTCTTTAACTGTTGTAAAAAAAGACCTCATTCTCTGCCTCCTTAATGTAATAGTTGTTTATTCAGTAATTGTAACGAGAGATTTAGGTTCGGTCAATTATTCTTCATGCTAATTAGCAAAAAAAAACAAATTTTTGGTCTTATTGCATTGAGTATAGAGATAACTTACAATGGATGCATAATGGACACAGGGAAAAGTAAATGTATCAGCAGTTTTAAGTAAAGAAAGGACTAAACATGAAGACATTAATTATTGCCGAAAAACCAAGTGTAGGGAAAGAAATTGCACGAGTATTAGGTGCAACACAAAAAAGCAAAACACACATTGAAGGAAATGACGTTATTGTAACGTGGGCATTAGGCCATTTATTGGGATTGAAAATGCCCGAAGATTATAAAGTGGAATGGGCTACGTGGGACTTAAACGTCTTACCGCTTATTCCAGAAAAAATGACAACTAAGCCATTAACAAATACTAGAGGTCAATTAAAAGCAATCAAACAATTGGCTAATCGAAAAGACATTGGTTCAGCAGTCATTGCGACGGATGCTGGACGTGAAGGAGAATTGGTTGCGAGATGGATATTAGAGTATGTTCATTTTAATAAACCAGTAAAAAGACTGTGGATCTCATCTCAAACCGATAAAGCTATTAAAGATGGCTTTAATCAATTGCAACCAAGTAAAAAATACGATACATTATACGATTCTGCAGTTGCGCGTTCAGAAGCGGACTGGTTAATTGGTTTAAACGTTACTAGAGCATTGACTGTGAAGTATCAAGATAATTTATCAGCTGGACGGGTACAAACACCTACATTAGCCATGGTACATAAGCAAGAAGCAAAAATACAGTCTTTCGTTCCAGAAACTTTTTATACGGTGCAATTGACAATCGATGGAAAAAAAGCGGTCTTGCAAGAAGGAGCTCCACGTAAGTTTAACGACCGAGAAAAAGCCGAGAAGCTAGTATTATCGTTAAAAGATAAACCGATAACAGTTGTAGATATAAAAGAAAAGCAGGCGGTTCAACAAGCACCAATGCCATATGATTTAACCGAACTTCAACGCGAAGCTAACCAACGTTACCAATTTTCAGCAAAGAAAACACTTAGTTTAATGCAGACCTTATATGAACGTCATAAAGTGCTCTCTTATCCAAGAACAGATTCAAACTATTTGACTCAAGACATGGTAGGAACTATGAAAGAACGGGTTATGGCGATTCAAGGATTTGCTCCTGAAAAAGCTAAAGAGATTTTGAAAAGAGGAGCTCAAGTAACTCAAAAAGGTGTTTTTAATACTGCTAAAGTGACAGATCACCATGGTATTATTCCGACTGAAGAACACCCGCGTCCAGAAAAAATGGAAGCAGATGAGTTGAAAATTTATCGCATGGTTGTGGAACGTTTTATTGGACTATTTTTACCAGCTTATAAAGTCACTAAGACAACGGTTGTTTTTTCAGTAGCAGATATTTTATTTAGTCTGCAACAAGAAATCGTACTTGAAAAAGGCTGGAAAAAGGATGTTCCAAAACAATCAGAAAATGTGTATAAACTAAACGAGCAATTAATGCGTACAGCTTATACCATTCAAAAACAGTTAACTGAAGCACCAGCTCGATTATCTGAAGGTGCCTTGTTACAAAATATGGAAAAAAATAGTTTAGGAACACCTGCAACTCGTGCTGAAATCATTGAAAAATTGATTAGCAGCGAGTTAATGGAACGAAATCAAAACAAGCTAAGCACAACGCCTAAAGGACAACAATTGCTAACATTAGTAAACCCGGCATTGGTGACTCCTGAACTAACAAGTAAATGGGAGAAGTCGTTGGAAGAAATTTCAAATGGTAGTTTAAAAAAAGAGGACTTCTTAAAAAAAATAAAGCAGGAAACGGCTAGATTAGTAACAGAAATCAAAACAAGCACGCAAACGTATAAAGATCATGCATTAACGAACAAAATCTGTCCTGATTGCGGGGAATTGTTGAAAGAACGAAGTGGCCGTGATGGAAAATTACTTATTTGCAGCAGTTCAACTTGTTCGTATAAACGCAGAAAAGATCCGAAAGTATCTAATCACCGTTGTGCACAGTGCCACCGGAAAATGGAAATTCATGAAGGTAAAAATGGGAATTACTTCAAATGCAAATATTGTAACGTTACTGAGAAATTAGAAGGAAAAAATAGTAAGAAACCCAGCAAACATGAAACAAAGAAGTTAATGCAAAAAATAAATAATCAACAAGAAGAAGTAGAAAGTCCGTTGGCACTAGCTATGAAAGCTGCAATGGCAAAAAAGGATAATTAAATTAAAGCTAGAAAAGGATGGAATAGGGCAAAAATGATTGTCTGTTTCATCCTTTTACTGCATTCCGTTTAAGCGTAATTTTGTGTATAATCAAAGAAGAGTATAAGGAGGGAAGAAAATCGTGGCAGTGAAAAAAAAGACTAGCTCAACTAAAAAGAACGCAAATTATCGTTTCTCTTTTGAAATTATTGGCTTGGTATTTATTATTTTAAGTATTTTTTCAGCTTCAAAAACTGGTTTTGCGGGTGTTTTTAGTGCAAATCTATTTCGCTTTTTTGTAGGAAACACTTTTATCGTAGCATCTATTTTAGTAGGGATCTATGGCGTATATCTAGTATTTAAAGGTAAAGAACCTCCTTTTAAAAACAAACGCATTATGGGTTTTTTACTTATTTACAGCAGCCTGCTGCTAGTATTACATGCCCGTTTATTTGCACCTATCGTCCATTCAGATATGAACATCGTTTCTGCTACTTTTCGTTTTTTTATGACAGATATGGCGAATAACGAAATTACCCAATCGCTTGGTGGGGGTATGATTGGAGCAGTTTTTTATGCGATCAGCTATTTCTTGTTTTCTCAATGGGGGACTTATTTTATAGCAACACTTAGTTGCTTTTTTGGACTGTTTTTATTATTCCAACTATCGTTTAAAACTTTTTTGAAAAGAACTGGACAAGTAGTTCTGCTGATCTGGAAGAAATTAAAAGCAGTTTTAGATTATTTTAAAACGGCTATCCATCAAAAAATAAATAGGTTAAAAGAGACTCCCAAGGCTGAAGGGGTAAAAGCTAATAAAAAAAATAACATCAAACCAGCAGCAACTGCAAATGAAATCGATCAATCAGTCACTGCAGGTAAAAATGAGCAATTGCAGCTAGAAATTGACAGCTATCAAAATCGCGTTGGAAAACCAGCTACTAAGGAAACTATAGACGATTCCTTGGAAGAAAATGAGAATGAAACGATTGATTTTGAGATAGGGGCTGAAAGAGAGAATAAAGATTATCAGATGCCACCTTCACATCTGTTGAATGAAATACCGCAAAATGATCAAACAAACGAGTATGCGCTTATCCAAAAAAATGTAAAAAAATTAGAAGAAACATTCCAAAGTTTCGGAGTGGATGCCAAAGTTACTAAAGCAAACTTAGGTCCAGCTGTAACAAAATATGAAGTTCAACCGGCTGTTGGAGTAAAAGTGAGTAAAATAGTCAATCTCAGTGATGACATTGCTCTGTCATTAGCAGCAAAGGATATTCGAATTGAAGCGCCTATTCCAGGAAAATCATTTATTGGAATTGAAGTTCCTAATAGTGAGGTGAGTTTGGTTTCGTTTAGAGATGTTATTGAAGGTCAAGTTCATAATAAAGAAAAAATGCTAGAAGTTCCGCTTGGAAGAGACATATCCGGAAACATCACTATGGCAGATTTATCTAAAATGCCACACTTGCTTGTTGCAGGGTCTACGGGTAGTGGGAAATCTGTTTGTATTAATGGTATCATCACTAGTTTATTGATGAAAGCTAAACCAAATGAAGTGAAATTGATGATGATTGATCCTAAAATGGTAGAGTTAAATGTATACAACGGGATTCCGCATTTGTTGACACCTGTTGTAACAAATCCTAAAAAGGCAGCTCAAGCTTTGCAAAAAGTTGTTACTGAAATGGAAAGAAGATATGAACTGTTTGCGGCCAGTGGAATGCGAAATATTACTGGATACAACCAGTATCTTCAAAGTCATAACGATGAAAATGGCGAAAATTATCCTATACTACCTTTTATCGTAGTCATAGTAGATGAATTAGCCGACTTGATGATGGTAGCTAGTAATGAAGTTGAAGATGCCATCATTCGGTTAGCTCAGATGGCCAGAGCAGCTGGTATTCATATGATTTTAGCAACTCAAAGACCTAGTGTAGATGTTATCACCGGCATCATCAAAGCAAATGTACCTTCACGCATCGCTTTTGCCGTTTCAAGTGGTGTTGATTCCAGAACAATAATCGATGGCAGTGGAGCAGAAAAATTGTTGGGTAGAGGAGATATGCTGTTTTTACCAATGGGTGAAAATAAACCTGTTCGCGTACAAGGGGCCTTTATTTCAGATGAAGAAGTTGAACATATAGTGACTTTTGTAACGAATCAACAAGGTGCAAATTATGTAGAAGAAATGATGCCGACTGAAGAAACTAAGGCTATGGAGAATGAAGTACAAGATGATGTCTATGATGATGCAGTGGCTTTAATTGTTGAAATGCAGACAGCAAGTATTTCATTATTGCAACGTCGTTTTAGGATTGGATATAACCGCGCGGCTCGATTGATTGATGAAATGGAAATGCGAGGCATTGTTGGGCCATCGGAAGGAAGCAAACCTCGTAAGGTAAACATTACAAGGCTTCCTGGCGATGAACGTCTGGCAGAAACAGATACAGAGCATTATTAAAAGATAACACTCGTTGAAAAGCAATTTATTCAACGAGTGTTTTTTTGGAACGTGCACTTTTTGTTAATCATTTGATCCATAGGAAAACGAAATGGGCACTAATACATTAAAAAACGATTAAAAACTGAACAATTTACTGCTAAAACGTTTTCAATAATCATAATTGTTGTTTATTTTTTAAACTAAAAATGGTACTATAAATGCGAGGATGAATTGATGCTAATTTGATTCATACTAAAAAATTATTGGGGGTTTTTTTGAGTGAAGAGTAGAAATTTTAAGAGTTTATTAACTCTAGGTTTATTGTCAAGTTTAACATTGGCAGCATGTGGTGCTGATGAAGGAAGTGATTCTGCTTCATCTTCGGGTTCAGGAGAAGATTTTTCAATTGTCATGGTTACCGATGTAGGTGGAGTTGATGATAAATCATTTAACCAATCTGCTTGGGAAGGTATGGAAGCTTGGGGAAAAGAACAAGGACTTGAAAAAGGACCAGATGGCTACAACTACATTCAATCTGACGAAGATTCTCAATTTGTAACAAATTTAAATACTGCTCTAAATAGTAAATTTGATTTGATTTATGGAATTGGTTTTAAATTAAAACCAGCAATGGCAGACGTTGCTACACAAAACCCTGATCAAAATTTTGTTATTATTGATGAACAGATCGAAGCAGACAATGTTGCTTCTGTATTATTTAAAGATCACGAAGCTGCATTTTTAGCAGGTGTTGCAGCTGCTGAAACAACTGAAACAGACCATGTTGGATTTATTGGTGGACAAGAAAGTGCTGTTATTGACCGTTTTGAAGCTGGTTTTGTTGCAGGTGTAGAAGAGGTTAACCCAGATATTACAATTGATGTTGAATATGCAGGTTCATTCGGAGACGCTGCACTTGGTAAACAATTAGCAGCTGCTATGTACAGTTCAGGAGCAGATGTAATCTATCATGCGTCAGGTGATACAGGTAACGGAGTATTCTCAGAAGCTATTGATCGTATGAATTCTAACCCAGATGAACAATTATGGGTAATCGGAGTTGACCGTGATCAAACTGCTGAAGGTGAGTACGATGGCGGGAACTTAACACTTACTTCAACTCTTAAAGGGGTAGGTCAAGCTGTTCAAGATATCGCAAATGAATCAATGGAAGACAACTTCCCAGGTGGAGAAATCAGCAACTTTGGCTTAGCTGAAGATAGTGTAGGCATTACTGATGGAGCTTTATCTGAAGAAACAATCAAAACTGTTGAAGATTACAAACAACAAATTATCGATGGTGAAATTACAGTCCCAGAAGCACCGTAATTGTGACTTAGACTAAGCACTTCTTAGGGAATAAATAAAGGTAAAGGACCGGTAACTTATACCGGTCTTTTACTCTCTTATGAGGTAGCACTCTTTCCACGATTTGGCAAATAGATATTCTATTAAAATTACAAGAGAAAATTTGATAAATACTTGTCTGTAAAAGAACTATAATGGATAATGGGTTGAGCAATAGAAAAGGAGTGAAACCATCGTGTCAGAATCAGTAAACGTCATTGAAATGAAGGGTATTACGAAACAATTTGGTACTTTCAAAGCGAATGACAATATTAATTTGCAGCTTAAAAAGGGAGAAATCCACGCTCTTTTAGGTGAAAATGGTGCCGGGAAATCCACTTTAATGAATATTCTTTCTGGATTATTAGAACCAACTTCTGGAGAAATTCTGGTTGATGGACAGGTGGTAAATATCAGTTCACCTAGTGCAGCAAACAAATTAGGTATTGGAATGGTTCACCAACATTTTATGTTAGTGAAGAAATTTACCGTGACTGAAAATATCATTTTAGGAATGGAAAAAACTAAGAATGGTTTTCTGGACAGGGACTCGGCTAAAAAAGACATCAAAGAATTGTCTGAGAAATACGGTCTGCTAGTTGATCCTAGTGCAAAAGTCGAATCTATTTCAGTAGGAATGGAGCAACGGGTAGAGATTTTAAAGACCCTTTATCGTGGAGCAGATATTCTGATTTTTGATGAACCAACAGCGGTATTGACCCCTCAAGAAATTGATGAATTGATCAATATAATGAGAGCCCTAACAAAAGAAGGGAAATCTATTATCTTAATCACGCATAAACTTGACGAAATAAAAGCTGTTGCAGATCGCTGTACAGTTATTCGTCGAGGACAAAGTATTGACACGGTAGATGTTTCAACTACTTCTCCACAAGAATTAGCAGACATGATGGTTGGACGTTCGGTTTCCTTTAAAACAGTCAAGAAAGCTTCTCAGCCAAAAGAAACAGTATTGTCGATTGAGAACCTTGTTGTAAAGGAACATCGTGGTTTAGAAGCCGTAAAATCTTTGAGTTTGGAAGTGCGAGCGGGTGAGGTTGTTGGGATAGCAGGTATCGATGGAAACGGACAAAGTGAGTTGATTCATGCAATAACTGGTTTAGCGAAGACTGAAAGTGGGAAAATTACATTAAATGGGCAAGAAGTCCAAAATAAAACTCCACGTAAAATTACAGAAATAGGATTAGGTCATATTCCAGAAGATCGCCATAAATATGGTCTGGTTTTACCAATGTCGCTAGAAGAAAATATTGCATTACAAACCTATTATAAAAAGCCTTTAAGCAATTATGGTATTTTAAATCAAAAAGAAATAAAGAAATTCGCTTTAAAATTAATTGAAGAATTTGATGTACGTACACAAAATGAAACGACTCCTGCTGGCTCGCTATCAGGTGGGAATCAACAAAAAGCGATTATTGCTAGAGAAATTAATCGTAATCCTTCATTGTTGATTGCTGCTCAACCAACACGCGGACTTGATGTTGGAGCAATTGAGTACATCCATTCACGTTTGATTGAACAACGTGACAATGGAAAAGCAGTATTATTAATGAGTTTTGAGTTGGATGAAATTTTAAATGTTTCTGATCGAATCGCTGTTATGTATGAAGGAAACATTGTTGCTATTGTTGATCCAAAAGAAACAACTGAACAAGAACTTGGTTTATTAATGGCTGGTACTTCTCTTGAAAAAGCCCGTTCTTTGATTAAACAAGGAAGTGGGAAGGAAGGTGTTCACATTGACGAATAAAAAAGATACGCTTAATAATTTATTAGTACCAGTATTATCTGTAGTCTTGGGATTTGTTCTTGGAGCTATTATCATGATTATTTTTGGATACAATCCGATTGCTGGCTATGCTGCAATGATCAATGGTGCTTTTGGTTCTTCATTTTATATTGGTGAAACCTTAAGACAAGCTACACCACTTATTCTAACAGCGTTGGGTTTTTCTGTAGCCTATAATGCAGGATTCTTTAATATTGGAGTTGCAGGACAAGCACTATTAGGTTGGTTATGTTCGGTGTGGGTTGCAAATAGTTTTGTAGATTTGCCTAGCATTATTTTACTTCCTTTAAGCATATTGGGTGGAGTTTTAGCTGGTGCAGTTTGGGCAGGAATCGCTGGAGTTTTAAGAGCCTATTTTAATACAAGTGAAGTTATTGTAACCATTATGTTAAATTATACGGCTCTTTATACAACTAATTATTTGATTCGTAACGTTTTGACAGAGTCAGCAGATGCAACACCACGTATTTCAGAAGGTGCTAGTCTGCGAGCTGGATGGATTACTGAATTAACAAGTAATTCTACATTGCATACTGGGATATTCATTTCGTTAGCCATGGCTGTCATTGTGTGGTTCTTAATGAAAAAAACCACTACTGGATTTGAAATTAGAACAGTTGGATTAAACCCAAGTGCTTCTGAATATGCTGGGATGAGTACTAAACGAAATATCATTATTTCAATGTTGATCAGTGGTGGTTTAGCTGGTTTAGGAGGAGTAATGGAAGGTTTAGGGAATTTTCAAAATATTTTCACGCAAGGTGCAATGCCGACGATTGGTTTTGACGGTATGGCGGTTGCCTTGTTAGGATTGAGTAATCCTGTAGGAATCATCTTCTCAGCTATATTGTTTGGTGCATTGAAAATTGGTGGGAACAGTATGCCGATGATTTCAGGTGTACCAACCGAAGTTGTAGATATTGTAATAGCATCTATTATCTTCTTCGTTGGAGCTAATTACTTAATTCGTTACTTTATTGACAAACGAGCTAGAGTGAATAAAGGAGGAGTGAAATAAGATGGATATTACAAACTTACTACAACTTATTATTTCATCATCGCTTGTTTATTCAGCTCCTCTTGTGTTGACTGCCCTAGGCGGAACCTTTTCTGAGCGTAGTGGTATCGTCAACGTAGGACTTGAAGGAATAATGGTTATGGGGGCATTTAGTTCAATTGTTTTTAACTTAACGTTTGCCGGAACTTTTGGTGATTGGACTCCTTGGATTGCTGCTTTAGTTGGTGGACTTGTGGGTACAATTTTTTCAATGATTCACGCAGTAGCAACTGTTAATCTTAGAGCAGATCACATTATTTCTGGTACGGTTATTAACTTAATGGCTCCAGCGTTAGCTATTTTCTTTACACGTGTATTGTATAATGGTGCTGGACAAACGGATCGTATTACTGAAAGTTTTGGTAAAGTAACGATACCTTTGTTAAATCGTATTCCATTTATTGGTGATATTTTCTTTAAAGGAACTTCTGCACCCGCATTTGCAGGTATTTTAATTGCGATTATTTGCTGGGTAGTCGTCTTTAAAACTCGTTTTGGTTTACGTTTGAGGTCTGTTGGAGAGCATCCTCAAGCAGCAGATACATTAGGAATCAATGTTTACTTAATGAAGTATGCTGGAGTTATGCTATCTGGTTTGCTAGGTGGTATGGGTGGAGCAATCCAAGCTCAATCTATTTCGTTGAGTTTCCAAGCTTCAACAATTGCTGGACAAGGGTTTATTGCTATGGCAGCAATGATCTTTGGTAAGTGGAACCCTCTTGGTGCAATGGGGGCAGCTATTTTCTTTGGTTTTGCTCAAAGTTTAGGGGTTATCGGAAACTATATTCCAATTATCCAAGATATTCCAAGTGTATGGTTGCAAGTTGCACCATATGTTATCACTATTATTGTATTGGTCGGAGTAATCGGTAAATCTGAAGGACCAGCAGCTGGTGGTAAAACGTATATTAAATCAAAATAATCATTTTGTTGGCAGTAACGGACATTCATGTCTGTTGCTGCTTTCTTTTTTTCATTATTTATTTTAAGATAGACAATGAACGCTTTTTAAGTTAGAGGAGGAAAAGGTATGTCCATTCAATTAAATGAAGGAGTTCATTTACATGTACTCCCCACTAAAAAATACAAAACCATTCGAATTATGTTGAAATTTCGTGCTCCATTAAATAAGAAAACGATTACTAAACGAGCTATGTTAGCGAATTTATTAGAAACAAATAGTAAAAAATACCCTACACAAACAGCACTAAGAAGTGTTCTATCAAATATGTATGGAGCTAGTTTTGGAACAGGTGTCAGTAAAAAAGGAAATACTCATATTTTTTCTATCAGTTTGAACTTAGTAAATGAAAAGTACCTTTCAAAAGGCGACAATGTATTACAAGAAGGTATCGACTTTTTAAAAGAAATACTATTTCAACCGAATGCAGAGAATGGGCATTTCCATGAACAAACCTTTAAGAGAGAAAAAGAAAATTTAGTAGATTATTACGATTCACTCTTTGATGATAAACAGACTTATGCCAGTCTTGCTTTGCAAGAGCTCTTATTTGAAGATGTTAATCAACAAATCCCTAGTGTGGGTTCAAAAGAAGATTTGGAAGAACTATCTCCTACCTCGTTATATGACTATTATCAAGAGCTGTTAAATCAAGACAAAATTGATATTTATCTAATGGGAGATGTTGATGAGGGTGAAATTCAATCAGCCTTTGAACAATTTAATTTTTCGCCTCGTGAAATCGTACCAACAAGCAGTTTTTACGCTGAAAAGGAACCCAATGAAGTGAAAAATAAAACTGAAGAACAAGACATTATTCAAGCAAAATTTAACCTTGGTTACACAACTTCAGTTTTTTATCACGAACCTTCTTATTATGCTGCACAAGTATTCAATGGCTTGTTTGGTGGATTTCCGCATTCAAAATTATTTATGAACGTTCGTGAAAAGGAAAGCTTAGCTTATTATGCTTCTAGCTCATTGGATACGTTTAGAGGAATGATGACGGTTCAAACAGGAATTGATAAGCAAAAAGTAGATCAGGTTCAAGAAATAATTGCCTTACAATTAAAAGAGATGCAAGCGGGCAATTTTACTGAGGAAGCAGTTTCTCAAACAAAAGAAATGCTGAAGAATCAACTTTTCCAATCAGAGGATAATCCTGGATCCGTTATTGAGCGTATTTATGCGTTACAATTGACCAAAGGGAAAATACTGACCATTGATGAATGGGTAAAAAGAATTGAAAAAGTTACTAAAGAAGAAATAATTGAAGTGGCCAACCAAGTGAAATTAAAGGCAACATTCTTTTTGACAGCGGAGGCGAAATAATGGAGAAAAAAGTTTACGAACAATTGGAAGAAATAAGTTATACCGAAACGTTAGATAACGGATTAAAGGTTACGTTGTTACCTAAAAATGATTTCCATAAAACATATGGATTGTTTTCCACAAACTTTGGTTCAATTGATAATCAATTTGTACCGAATGGCAAAACTGAAATGATTACTGCACCAGATGGAATCGCTCATTTTTTAGAACATAAACTATTTGAAAAAGAAGATGGAGATGTGTTCAACACGTTTGGCCGATTGGGTGCTTCTGCCAATGCGTTTACAAGTTTTACTCGAACAGCGTATCTTTTTTCTAGCACTAGTCATGTTTCGGAAAGTTTAACAACTTTATTAGACTTTGTTCAAGAACCTTATTTTACAGAGGAAACAGTAAACAAAGAAAAAGGGATCATTGCTCAAGAGATTCAAATGTACGAGGATGAACCAGATTGGCGCTTGTTTTTTGGTATTTTAGGAAATATGTATCCTAAACACCCTTTACACATCGATATTGCTGGAACTGTAGATAGCATTATGGAGATCACACCTGAATTATTGTATGAAAATCATGCAACTTTTTATCATCCTAGTAATATGAATTTGTTTGTTGTTGGGAAGTTAGATCCTGAACAAATGATGAAGTTGATTCGAGAGAATCAAGCACAGAAAGAATATGCTCCAGCCGAGGCCATCAAACGAATTTTCCCAGAAGAAACGGTCAAAGACATTAAACCGTATAATTTTATTCATATGACTGTGAATCGACCAAAGAGTATTGTAGGAGTAAAAGGAATAAGAGAAATTCCAAGTGGTATTGAAGCCTTAGAATACAAAACAACAATGGATTTATTGCTAACGCTATTATTTGGCCCTACATCAGCAAATTATTTAAAATTATACGATAAAGGTATCATAGATGATAGTTTTTCATTTGAATTTAACTTAGATCGTACGTTCCATTTTATTGATGTTAGTGGAGATACGAAAGACTCTGCAGTTTTTAGTGCCGAAATCAAAAAATTGTTACTTGGAGCAAAAATGAGTTCAGAATTAACTGATGAGAACTTAGCAATAGTTAAAAAGAAAATGATTGGACAAGAACTACAGTCGTTAAATTCACTAGAATATATTGCCAATCAATATAGTCAACCTATATATGGCGAAGCAACTTTATTTGATGTTGTTCCCATCATAGAAAGTATTACATTAAATGAGATAAAAAAAGCGGCTGAAGAATTTATGATTGAAGATCATATGACTACGTTTCATATTTTACCAAAAGGAGAGAAAGACGCGTGAAATTTGCCTTGATAATGGGAGCAAGTGGCGATATTGGGAAAAAAATTGCACAAGAATTAGCTGAAAAAGGTTGGTCGCTGTATCTGCATTACCATTCAAATATCAAAAGTGCTGAAGAACAATTGCAAGAGTATCAAGAACACTACCCTAAGCAAGATTTTTATGCATTGTCTTTAGATATGACTCAAGAAGAAGGAATTCCTCTTTTCCTGAAATCTATTTTTCAATTAGATGCTGTGATATTTGCAAGCGGCTTTACGACGTATCAATTGTTAACCGAAGTCTCTACTGTGGATATGGATCATATGTGGGCAGTACATGTTAAAACACCAATTGTATTGCTTCAACATTTACAGTCTAAATTAGCTCATTCTAGGAATGGAAGAATCATTTTTATTAGCTCGATTTATGGTGAAACAGGTAGTGCGATGGAAGTTCTTTACAGCACAACAAAGGGTGCTCAATTAGCTTTTGTAAAAGCTTATAGTAAAGAAATAGCTAGTTTGGGGATAACAGTAAATGCGATTTCTCCAGGAGCTATTGCTACGAAAATGAACCAGGATTTTACTTCAACTGAAGTAAAAGAACTAGAAAATGACATTCCTTTAGGGCGTTTAGGTAGTGTATCTGAAATCAGTTTTTGGGTTATGCAACTAGTAGATAAAAGAAGTGCATATATGACTGGTCAATCTATTGTCATCAGCGGTGGTTGGCTAAAATAAGAAAATTTAGTTATGCAGTATAAAGAAAAATTAATGTTTCTAAAGTATCAGGTATGTTATAATTCAAATAATATGAGATTTTCTCTCTAAAAAAGAGAACAGGTAGGTGAGACAATTGAATGAAATTGGTGAAAAATTAAAAGAAGCAAGAAAAGCTAAAGGTTATACTTTAGATGATTTGCAACAAATGACTAAAATTCAAAAACGTTACTTAATTGCTATTGAAGAAGGCAATTATGATGTCATGCCGGGAAAATTTTATGCTCGTGCATTTATCAAACAATATGCGGATACTGTTGGCTTAAATGGAGACCAATTATTAGAAGAATATACAGATGCGGTGCCTCATACCCATGATGAAGAATATGTAGAAAAAGTCTCTACGGATCAAACCCGTGTTGGAAAGAATACAGAAAGTGTGTTTTTAACAAAAGTCCAAGAGTATTTACCTACAATCTTAATTGGCATTATAGCGGTAGCTATTATAGCAGCCATCTATTTTGCAGTAATTAAGACAAATAATCAAGGTGATGAAGAAATGATTACTAAAGATTCTGCAGCAATATCTGTTTCTAGTGCAGATTCTGCAGCAACTGAAGAATCTGAATCTGCAACGGAATCCTCTAAAATAGCTGAATCTGAGGAAAGTGAAGAAAATCAAGGGATAGAAATCATTTCCTCTACTGGATCTGCTACAACTTATTCCGTTACAGGAAGTTCCGAAGGCAATACTTTAACACTAACTGCAACGGGTGGAGAATCTTGGATCAGTGTTGAAGCAGATGGAACAACCATTGATGCTCAATTAATAACGGATGGCTCTAACTTAGAAACAGAGGTTCCAGAAGGTACTTCAACATTAGTGGTTATCATTGGAAATGCTCCTGCAACAGAAGTTAATCTTAATGGTGAAGATATCTCATATGCTCCGGAAGCAGAAAATTCTGTTCGCCAAGAAATTAAATTTCAATTTGAATAACCCTTAAAATGAGAGTTTAAAAAGGCTATTGGGCAAGGATTTTAATAGTAACAGGCATATATTATTGGAGAGAGGAAGCAAAAAATTGAATTTACCGAATAAACTTACAGTATTGAGAATATTTATGATTCCAATATTTGTTATTGTAGTATTGGCACCATTTGATTGGGGCGTTTTTCAACTTTTAGGATCAACAATTGAAGTTACACAGTTGGTAGGGGCAGTTTTATTTGCTTTAGCAAGTTTTACGGATTGGTTAGACGGTAAAATTGCGCGTGATCGAGGATTAGTAACAAATTTTGGTAAATTTGCCGATCCCTTAGCTGACAAAATGTTGGTAATGACAGCTTTAATTATTCTAGTAGGGCAAGACTTAGCTCCTTCGTGGGTCGTATCTATTATTGTTTGTAGAGAGTTAGCAGTTACTGGATTAAGATTGCTATTAGTAGAGCAAGGTGGAACTGTTTTAGCAGCTGATTGGCCAGGAAAGATTAAGACAGCTACTCAAATGGTTGCCATTATTTTATTATTGGTTGATAATTTACCATTTGAAGGTATTGGGTTGCCAATGGCCTCTATTATGTTATATATTTGTTTATTCTTCACCATCTATTCTGGTGTAGACTATTTTGTTAAAAATAGTGCAGTGTTTAAAGGTCCAAAATAAAAAATTATTAAAATAGGAAAGAATAATGTGGAGAAGACTGTTTTTAACAGGTCTTCTTTTTTTTACCTCTTAAAAAGTATGGTAAAATAGGAAGGCAGTAACTAGTCTTTTATGGTTCTTAAGGTAAGTCAAATAAAAGTTGCGGAACAGAATTCGCGTATTATAGAATTAGGAGTGAAGTAAGATGAACGCTGAAATCATAGCAGTTGGAACAGAACTTTTAATGGGACAAGTAGTAAACACCAATGCTTCTTTTCTCTCTCGCGAACTATCATTATTAGGGATAGATGTTTATCACCAAGTAGTGGTTGGAGACAATCCGAAACGATTATTAGAAGTTATAGAAGTAGCAGAAAAAAGAAGTGATTTAGTTATCCTTTCAGGTGGTCTTGGACCTACGAAAGATGACATTACAAAACAAGTATTGGCTGAACATTTAAATAAAAAACTAATTTTAGATACAAGTACTATGGATAAAATAAGTAATTTTTTTGAAAATAGCAAACGAGTAATGACAGAAAACAATCGATTGCAGGCTATGGTGGTTGAGGGATCTACTGTTTTAAAAAATGAAACAGGACTTGCAGCAGGGATGCTTTTAAATCAAGACAAACAAGCCTTTTTATTATTACCAGGTCCACCTAGTGAGTTAGAACCTATGTTTATAAAAGAAGTAAGGCCATTGCTAATGGACGGACGTCCAAATGAAAACCATCTTGTATCAAGAGTTTTACGTTTCTTTGGTATTGGAGAATCTCAAGTAGCTGCTGAATTAGATGATTTGATAGAAGAGCAAAAAAATCCTACTCTTGCTACATATGCTGGGAAGCATGAAGTAACCTTACGTTTAACAGCAAACGGAAGCACTGAGGAAGCATGTCATTTCTTATTGGATAAGGTGGAAGCTATCATCCAACAACGCATAGGAGGCTATTTTTATGGGTATGGAGAGGATAGACGTTTAGTAAATGTAGTGACAGATTTATTAAACGAACAAAATCTGACACTTACAGCTGCTGAGAGCTTGACTGGTGGTTCTTTTCAACACCTTATAACAAGTGTTTCAGGTGCAAGTGACTATTTCAAAGGTGGAATTGTAACTTATAGTAATGATGCAAAAACAACTATTTTAGGCGTTACAAAAAAAACAATTGAAGAGTTTGGTGTAGTCAGTGCTGAGTGTGCGATAGAAATGGCAAAAAAAGCACAAGAGATGTTTGATACAGATTTGGCTATCTCCTTTACAGGAGTTGCAGGCCCAGATAAATTGGAAAATAAAGAAGTAGGAACTGTATGGATTGGTATTGCTACTAAAGAAACAGCATTTGCTAAAGAGTATCACTTTGGTAAAGGGCGTGAAAATAATCGAGAAAAATCGATCATGTCCGGACTAGATTTGATTCGAAGAGTGCTACTAAATTTGCCTATAGAACAAAAAGTTTTGTAAAATGAAAAAGAAATCAAGCGATTAAAAAAGACCGAATGTTTGTTCGCTTTTTTCTTGCTTTTTTTATAAAAAAAAGGTATGATAATGTTTGTAGCAGATGAAAATATGAATGAATAATTGAATAATTAAATAATAAAAGAGACTCGAGGAGGATTTATTTAATGGCAGACGATCGTAAACAAGCATTAGATGCAGCGTTAAAAAAGATTGAAAAGAACTTTGGTAAAGGTTCCGTTATGAAACTTGGAGAAAAAGTTGATACACGTATTTCTACAGTCCCTAGTGGATCATTAGCATTAGATGTAGCATTGGGAGTTGGCGGATTTCCAAGAGGAAGAATTATTGAAGTATATGGTCCTGAAAGTTCAGGTAAAACAACGGTAGCTTTGCATGCTGTTGCTGAAGTTCAAAAACAAGGTGGAATTGCTGCATTTATTGATGCTGAAAATGCATTGGATCCAAAATACGCAGCTGCACTTGGAGTAGATATTGACGAATTGCTGTTATCTCAACCAGATACAGGTGAACAAGGTTTGGAAATTGCAGATGCGTTGGTTTCCAGTGGAGCAGTTGATATTGTTGTCATTGACTCAGTTGCTGCATTAGTACCACGTGCTGAAATTGAAGGAGAAATGGGAGACTCTCATGTAGGATTACAAGCTCGTTTGATGTCTCAGGCTTTACGTAAATTATCCGGTTCAATCAACAAAACAAAAACGATTGCTTTATTTATCAACCAAATTCGTGAAAAAGTTGGTGTTATGTTTGGTAACCCAGAAATTACACCAGGTGGACGTGCTTTGAAATTCTATGCTACGATTCGTTTGGAAGTTAGAAGAGCTGAACAAATTAAACAAGGTACAGATATTATGGGTAATCGTACAAAAATCAAAGTAGTTAAAAATAAAGTTGCTCCACCTTTTAGAGTAGCTGAAGTAGATATCATGTATGGTGAAGGTATTTCTCAAGTAGGAGAACTTGTGGATATGGGATCAGAAAAAGATATCATTGATAAAGCAGGTGCATGGTACTCTTATGGTGGCGAACGAATTGGCCAAGGGCGAGAAAATGCAAAAAAATTCTTCAAAGACAATCCTGAATTAAGAGCTGAAGTAGAACAAAAAGTTCGTGCAGCTTATGGTATTGGAGAAGCTGGTGAAGTAGTAGAAGAGTCTGAAACTGATTTATTAGAAGATTAACTGAACTAGAAGATAGAGAACAGCCAATAAGCGTCTAAGCTTATTGGCTTTTTTTGAAAATAGTTTACTACAAATGGATGAAAAAGGATTCTTAAAAGAAATGGATCAATACTATGAAAGTTTATGAAAGGGCTACAAAACCATTATTTAAGTTGACATGTCTCTTCACTACAATTAAAATTAAGTTATCTATTAATTTAACATTAGATAACGGGTAGGTTTTATTGGTATAAAGCTATTCATGTTCTACCAAATAATGGATAACTATTAAATGACAAATTAAATAAATGATACGGAGGTGGAAGAATGGATTTTAAAAGTGTTGCCTTCGCTATCGTTACTTTAGTTGTCGGTCTTATTGTTGGATATCTCGTCCGCAAAGCAAGCCACGAAAAAGAACTAGCTGGTGCTAGAAACACTGCAACTGGAATATTGGAAGAAGCAAAAAGAGAAGCAGAAACCATGAAAAAGGAAGCGATGTTAGAAGCGAAGGATGAAAGCCACAAATATCGAACTGAAATTGAAGCAGAGCTGAAAGAGAGAAGAAATGAAGTTCTAAGACAAGAAAATCGTTTGTTGCAACGTGAAGATAACATTGATCGCAAAAACGATAGCTTAGAAAAACGTGAACACACACTCGAGGCGAATGAAGAGAGATTAAGTTCTAGACAACTACATGTTAACGATTTAGAGAAGAAAGCTATTGAGTTGGTCGAGCAACAAGAAAATGAATTGGAACGAGTTGCAGCTTTATCACGAGAAGAAGCAAGACAATTGATTTTAAAAGAAACAGAAAATGAATTGTCTCATGAATTAGCCGTAATGGTAAAAGATTCTGAACAAAAAGCAAAAGAAGAAGCAGATCGAAAAGCTAAAAATTTAATTGCGTTAGCCATTCAGCGTTCTGCAGCTGATCAAGTTTCAGAAACGACAGTATCGGTTGTAACGTTGCCTAACGATGAAATGAAAGGCCGTATTATAGGTCGTGAAGGTCGTAATATCAGAGCACTAGAGACCCTAACAGGTATGGATTTAATTATAGATGATACACCAGAAGCAGTTGTACTTAGTGGATTCGATCCAATACGTCGCGAAATTGCTCGAATGACTCTTGAAAAATTGATCCAAGATGGACGAATTCATCCAGCTCGAATTGAAGAAATGGTAGAAAAATCACGTAAGGAAATGGATGAAAGAATCAGAGAAATTGGAGAACAAGCTACTTTTGATGTAGGAGTACATTCTTTACATCCTGATTTAATCAAAATTTTAGGACGTCTGAAATTTAGAACAAGTTATGGTCAAAATGTTTTAAGTCACTCTATTGAAGTGGCTAAACTAGCTGGTGTGATGGCTGCTGAACTAGGAGAAGACGTTACATTAGCTAAGCGAGCAGGTCTACTTCACGATATTGGTAAGGCACTGGATCATGAAGTTGAAGGTTCACATGTTGAGATTGGCGCAGAAATTGGAATGAAGTATAAAGAGAATGAAACAGTTGTTAATGCAATTGCTTCACATCATGGTGACGTAGAAGCGACATCTGTCATTTCTGTTTTAGTTGCTTCAGCCGACGCAATATCTGCAGCGCGTCCTGGTGCAAGAAGCGAATCACTTGAAAATTATATTCACCGACTTGAAAAATTAGAAAGCATTTCTAATGATTTCGAAGGAGTAGAACAAAGTTTTGCAATACAAGCTGGTCGTGAAATCCGCATTATGGTCAAACCTGAAAAACTTGATGATTTAGCTGCAAGTAAGCTAGCGCGTGATGTTAGAAACCGTATTGAAAGTGAACTGGATTACCCAGGACATATTAAGATTACGGTTATTCGCGAAATAAGAACTATAGAATATGCTAAATAAAGAGTAGTATAGAAACCGATATGAGTCGATGATAAATCTGACTTGTATCGGTTTTTTTTGGGACTGTTGTTGAAAATTAGTATTAAAAAAATGAATAAGAAAATAAAATAAAAAGGCCAGCTTTTATTTCGGTGCGTTTATTGTTAAAATATAGAAGATGATAAAGAGAAGAGGAATAATTGAATGAAATTATTATTTATTGGAGATGTTGTAGGTTCGATGGGCCGTGAAATGGTTCATGATTACTTACCTAAATTGAAAAAAATGTATAAACCACAAGTCACTATTTTAAATGGAGAAAATGCAGCAGCGGGTCGAGGCATTACAGAGAAAATTTATAAAGGTTTTTTACAAGATGGTGTGGATATTGTAACAATGGGAAATCATACTTGGGATAACCGTGATATTTTTGAATTTATTGAAGATGCTAAAAAAATGATTCGTCCGGCTAATTATCCAGAAGGAACACCTGGAAAAGGGATCTCTTATATAAAAGTCAATCAACTTGAATTGGCTGTTATTAATTTACATGGCCGAGTGTTCATGACGGATGTCGATGATCCTTTTAGAAAAGCTGATGAACTAGTTGAAGAAGCGTTAAAGCGTACACCATTAATTTTTGTTGATTTTCATGCAGAAACAACTAGTGAAAAGCAGTCAATGGGATGGTATCTAGATGGGAGAGTATCAGCAGTAGTTGGAACACATACTCATGTACAGACGAATGATGCACGTATTTTACCAAATGGAACAGCTTATTTAACAGATGCTGGGATGACTGGACCATATGATGAATCATTAGGTATGGATCGTGATGCTGTTTTAAGAAAATTTTTGACGCAGATGCCAACACGTTTTGAAGTTCCAAAAGAAGGAAGAAAAATTTTGTCGGGCTGTTTTATCGATATTGATGATAGTACAGGTGAAGCTAAAAAAATTGAAAATATTGTGATTAATGAAGATCGTCCGTTTAATGGCGGTTTTGAATAAATAGGATACAAGGGGGCGGGAAAAAGTGCCACAAAAAACTAAACAAACGCCTATGATGGAGCAGTATCTAGGGATAAAGGCAAATTACCCAGATGCTTTTTTGTTTTATCGCTTGGGAGATTTTTATGAACTATTTAATGAAGATGCTATTAAAGCTTCTCAACTTTTAGAAGTTACGTTGACGAGTCGGAACCGTAATGCAGACGAACCGATTCCAATGTGTGGGGTTCCTTATCATGCAGCAAAAGGGTACATTGATAGTTTAATAGAGCGAGGATACAAAGTAGCTATTTGTGAACAAGTAGAAGATCCAAAAACTGCAAAAGGTATGGTGAAGAGAGAAGTCGTTCAGTTGATTACACCTGGAACAGCTATGGATACAAAGTCTATGGATGCTAAAACAAATAATTATTTGGCTGCTTTAACGAGTACCCATACAGGACATTATCACCTAGCATATGCTGATTTAAGTACAGGAGAATTAAAAACAACAACATTAAATTCATTGGAAGCGGTAATGAGTGAACTAATGAGTTTGAAAGCAAAAGAAGTTGTGTTTAAAGAAGCGATGGAAGTAGATGTGCAAGCAGAATTAGAGACAAAATTAGGCATCATGGTATCTACTCAAAAAGAAATGATGGAACGTGCAGAATTTTCGTATCTTACAAGTGAAATAGAGAACAGTGGCTTGATTGACGTTGTAAAATTATTGTTTTCTTATTTATACGTTACTCAAAAACGAAATTTAGGTCACCTACAAAAAGTAGAAGTTTATTCTCCTACTAATTATTTGAAAATGGATCATTATTCTAAGCACAATTTAGAATTGATTTCTTCGATTCGCACAGGACAAAAAAAAGGGACTCTTTTGTGGTTGTTGGATGAAACCAAAACAGCAATGGGAGGAAGACTTTTAAAACAGTGGATTGATCGGCCTCTTATTCAAGAACAACAGATTACGATGAGACAGAACATTGTTGAAAGTTTAATCAACCATTTCTTTGAACGAACAGATTTAAATGAAGCATTGACGAGAGTATATGATTTAGAAAGGTTAGCTGGAAGAGTGGCATTTGGGAATGTTAATGGACGTGACTTGATTCAACTCCAAACTTCTCTACTTCAAATTCCTCAGTTAGTTGAAATTATTCAGTTAATGAATAAAGATGAATGGGATCAATTGATTACCGACTTAGACCAAGTCCCCGAGGTTGTTCAGTTGATTGATCAAGCAATAGATGAAAATGCTCCTCTTTCGATAAAAGATGGTGGAGTCATTAAAGATGGATTCAATGAACAATTGGATCGTTACCGTGATGCTATGCGTAACGGTAAAAAGTGGATTGCTCAGTTAGAAGCTGAAGAAAAAGCAGCAACAGGCATTAAAAACTTAAAAATTGGCTATAACCGTGTTTTTGGTTACTATATTGAGATAACTAAAGTCAATCTTGCTAATTTGCCTGAAGGGCGTTACGAACGAAAACAAACTTTAGCAAACGCTGAACGGTTTATTACTCCAGAATTAAAAGAAAAAGAAATTCTGATTTTAGAAGCTGAAGAAAAATCCATGCTTCTAGAATATACTTTATTTGCTGAAGTTAGAGAAACGATTAAAGACTACATTGAACGATTGCAAAAATTGGCCAAAACAGTAGCCGCTATTGACGTGTTACAGAGTTTTGCAACGATAAGTGAAAAATACCATTATACTCGTCCTTTAATGGCCGCTAATAGCCAAGAAATCAGTTTGATAGAAGGACGACATCCCGTTGTAGAAAAAGTTTTGGGGCAACAAACGTATGTGCCAAATAGTGTTGAAATGGATCGAGATAATGAAATCTTACTTATTACTGGTCCAAATATGTCTGGTAAGAGTACCTATATGAGGCAATTAGCCTTAACCGTTATTATGGCTCAAATGGGCTGTTTTGTTCCTGCTGATAAAGCGATAATGCCGATATTTGATCAGATATTTACTCGTATTGGAGCAGCAGATGATTTAATTGCAGGCCAAAGTACCTTTATGGTCGAAATGATGGAAGCAAATGAAGCTTTGCGTTACGCTTCTAAGAACAGCTTGATTTTATTTGACGAAATTGGACGTGGAACAGCCACATATGATGGTATGGCTTTAGCAGAAGCTATTATTGAATACATTCATGAAAATGTTCATGCAAAAACGTTATTTTCAACCCATTACCATGAGTTAACCGTATTAGATGAACGACTGCCTCGCTTAACAAATGTCCATGTAGGTGCAGTAGAAGAAGAGGGAGAATTAGTCTTTTTACACAAAATGCTTCCTGGTCCTGCAGATAAGAGTTATGGGATTCAAGTAGCTAAACTTGCTGGACTTCCTAATGATTTGCTTTCACGTGCAGCTGTTATTTTAGAACAACTGGAGCAAAAAGAAGAAATCGTGTTGAATCGCTCTACTCAAATAGATTCATCTAACGAAACGTCAATTTCAAGTAAGCCTTCTCAAAAAGGAAAAGTTGAAGAGAAGGATGAAGGACAACTTTCTTTATTCGGTTTACTTGAAGATTCAGAGACTGAAGTCGTTAAAGCTGTTCGAAAGATGAATTTATTAACAATGACTCCTTTAGAAGCATTGAATTGCATTAGTGATTGGCAACAGAAATTGAACTGATTATAGTTAGTAGGAAGGAATGGAAAAGATGGCAAAAATTCAAGAACTCTCAGATGTATTAGCTAATCAAATCGCTGCTGGCGAAGTAATTGAGCGACCTGCTTCAGTAGTGAAAGAATTGATTGAAAATGCAATTGATGCAGAAAGCAGCCAGATTGACATTCTTATCGAAGAAGCTGGATTGAAAAAAATACAGATTATTGATAATGGACTAGGTATCGAACCAGAAGAAGTTCAAAATGCATTCAAGCGACATGCAACAAGTAAAATCTATTCTCGTGATGATCTTTTCCGAATTCGTACACTTGGATTTCGTGGTGAGGCTTTGCCTAGTATTGCTTCTGTTTCAGAGGTTACGCTAGAAACATCGATTGGTGGGGAACGTGGCACGTACCTTTCTTTAAAAGGCGGTAAAATTATTGAGGAAAAAGCGAATGAAGCAAGAAAAGGAAGCAAAATCACAATAGAAAACCTTTTTTTCAACACACCTGCTCGATTAAAATACGTAAAGAGTTTACAAACAGAACTGTCGAATGTGTCAGATATTGTCAATCGATTGGCTATCAGTCACCCGAATATTGCTTTTCGCTTGATTCACGATGGCAATCAGTTGTTGCGAACAGCAGGGAATGGCGATCTGAAACAAACTCTAGCAGGTATTTATGGAGTTGCTACAGCAAAAAAAATGAGAGAAATAAAGAAAGAAGATTTGGACTTTAGAGTGTCGGGTTTTATTTCATTACCTGAACTTACGAGGGCAAGTCGAAATTACATCTCTATTATTATAAATGGGCGCTACATTAAGAATTATTTATTAAATAAAGCTATTATTTCAGGATATCGGTCTAAACTTATGGTTGGACGCTATCCGGTTGCTGCTATTGAAATTAAGATGGATCCTTTGTTGGTAGATGTAAATGTGCATCCGACAAAGCAAGAAGTTCGCATTAGTAAAGAAAAAGAATTGATGCAATTGATAGAGTCCGCTATTCATGAGAGTCTAAGCAGAGAGCAACTTATCCCTGATGCTTTAGAGAATTTATCTTTTAAAAAGAAAACAGACTTGCCAATGGTAGGAACTGAACAGACAACGTTTGAGTTTCATCAAGAAAGAAACTCAAAAGAAAAAAATGAAAACAATAAAGAGTCCGAAAATAATTATTCATCTTCAACTTCTCATCATGAGTCTAATTTTTTTGAAAAGGCTAGTGTAGAAGAGACTGAAGAAGATCCGTTTTTCTTGCAAGAAAATACTCAAGAGTCTCGATTTGAATATGTTCCGCAAGAAAGTCATGGTGAAGAAATTCCAAATGAACAAGTCAGTGAATTAGTTAATTATCACCAAGAATCGCCATTAAAAACAGCCAGTAAATTAATGGATAAAAAAAAGGTCTCTACTGAATTCGTTGACCAATTTCCAACGCTAGAATATGTTGGTCAAATGCATGGAACATACTTATTTGCGCAAAATGAAAAAGGGTTGTATATTTTGGATCAGCATGCTGCTCAAGAGAGAATAAAATACGAGTACTTCCGAAAAAAAATTGGCGAAGTCAGTAATAATCTGCAAGATTTATTGGTACCTATAATGCTGGATTACCCAAATAGCGATGCAATCAAGATCAAAGAAAATAATGATGCATTGGAGACTGTGGGTATTTTCTTAGAACCATTTGGCCAGAATAGTTTTCTATTAAGAAGTCATCCTGTATGGTTCAACCAAGGTGAAGAAGAGAGTATCGTAAGAGAAATGATTGATCTGTTGTTGGAACAAGGCAGTATAAGTGTTGCTAAGTTTAGAGAAGCTACAGCCATCATGATGAGTTGTAAAGGTTCAATCAAAGCAAACCATTATTTAAGTGATGCGGAAGCTAGAGCGTTATTAAAAGACTTAAAGAAGACAGAAAATCCATATAATTGCCCGCATGGAAGACCGGTGTTGATTCATTTTACCAATAAAGATATGGAAAAAATGTTTAAACGTATCCAAGACCCTCATTAATTCTAATGAATTAAATTCAATGAATTGAAGCAACTCTTTAAAAAGTGTAGAATGAAAGTAGAATAAAAAAGGAGGATTTTCATGAACAGCTACGATAAAAACGAATTAAAGAATAAGTTAACCGATATTCAATATGAAGTAACTCAAAATGAAGCTACTGAACGTCCATTTACAGGTGAATACGATGATTTTTATAAAGACGGTATTTTTGTGGACGTTGTCAGTGGAAAACCATTATTTTCTTCAAATGATAAATATGATGCAGGATGCGGTTGGCCATCATTTACAAAACCAATTGAAGAAAAAGAAGTTATTGAAAAAATGGATGTAAAATTTGGTATGCAACGCACGGAAGTGAGAAGTTCAGATGCAAACTCTCATTTAGGACATGTCTTTCCGGATGGTCCTCAAGATAAGGGTGGTTTACGCTACTGTATCAATTCAGCAGCTCTAAGATTTGTACCAGTGGATAAATTAGAAGAAGAAGGGTACGACAGTTACCGCAAATTATTTGCTTAATGTAGTAAGTTAAATAGAAAAAGCATTCTCTAACTGTTCATGCGGTTTAGAGGGTGCTTTTTTATTTTGTCTAGGATTATTTAGGTAGCAGCTCCTTTTATGGATGCAAATGTGGTAAAATAAATAGCGAACAGGTGTGCCTTTTTGCATCTAGTACAACGATAGAATGAGTGAATGGAGAAAATAATATGTATGAATACATTAAAGGGATAGTGACATTTGTTAGTCCTGCGTACATTGTCCTTGAAACAAACGGGATAGGGTATCAATTGTTTATAGCTAACCCGTTTCGCTTTTCAAGTAAATTAAATGAGGAAGCAACAATTTATGTTCACCAAGCTGTTCGAGAAGACGCCATTACGTTATATGGTTTTAAAGATTATACTGAAAAACAATTGTATCTAAAATTGCTTAGCGTCTCAGGTATTGGACCCAAAAGTGGATTAGCTATTTTAGCTAATGATAATCATCAAGGTCTTGTACAAGCAATTGAAAATGAAGATGCCGCTTATTTAACAAAATTTCCAGGAGTGGGTAAAAAAACGGCGTCACAAATTGTTTTAGATCTAAAAGGAAAATTAGCTGACTTGACAGTTACACCAGTAGAAAATACAGTTGATTATCAACAGGAATTAGTGTTGTCCAATAATTACAATCATGTTACTGAAGCAGTAGAAGCTCTAGAAGCGCTAGGATACAGTGTGAAAGAGATCAAAAAAGTTGAACCGCAAATTCGTAAATTAAATAAAGAATCGACAGATGCTTATTTACGAGAAGCTTTGCGATTATTGATGAAGAAGTAAGCCAAGTGTATAAAAAGAAAAGTGGTGAAAAACAATGAATCCAGAAGAACGCATCATTTCCGGTGATAGCAGTACAACAGAAGAAATTTCGTTAGAAAAATCATTACGTCCACATTATTTAGCGGAATATATCGGCCAAGAAAAAGTAAAAAGAGAATTGTCGATTTATATAGAAGCAGCCAAGAATCGTGAAGAAGCACTAGATCACGTCTTACTTTATGGTCCACCTGGATTAGGGAAAACAACGATGGCAATGGTGATCTCAAATGAAATGGACGTAGCCATACGAACAACAAGTGGTCCTGCAATCGAGAAGGCAGGAGATTTAGTTGCTCTTTTGAATGAATTAGAAGCTGGAGATGTTCTATTTATAGATGAAATTCATCGTATGCCTAGACTCGTTGAAGAGATGTTGTATTCTGCTATGGAAGATTACTTTGTAGATATCATTGTAGGACAAGGACCAACTGCACACCCTGTTCACTTCCCGTTGCCGCCTTTTACTCTTGTAGGTGCAACAACAAGAGCAGGATTGTTATCAGCTCCTTTAAGAGACCGTTTTGGCATTGTCTCGCATATGGAATATTACACAGTAGAAGAGCTGAGTGATATTGTTTTGCGTTCAGCAGATATCTTTAATACTGAAATAATCGAATCAGGTGCAATTGAAATTGCCAGACGATCGAGAGGGACTCCTCGGGTAGCAAATCGCTTGTTGAAACGTGTAAGGGATTATGCTCAAGTAGAATCCAACGGTGTGATAAAAAAACAAATAGCAGATGAAGCATTGGCAATGTTGCGAATCGATCAAGAAGGATTAGATTTTGTTGATCAAAAATTATTAAAAACGATGATTGAAAATTATCATGGTGGACCAGTTGGATTGTCTACGATTGCAGCTAATATTGGAGAAGAAATTGAAACGATTGAAGATATGGTTGAGCCATATTTGTTGCAAGCAGGCTTTCTTCAACGGACCCCACGTGGAAGAATTGTAACTCATATGGGTTACACTCATCTCGGTTACCCAATTACTTATACAGATTAGGAGTATGACTATGTTAACAACAAAAGATTTTGATTTTGATTTACCAGAAGAATTAATTGCTCAAACCCCTTTAGAAAACCGCTCAAGTTCAAAATTATTAATTTTAGATAAAGAAACTGGAGAAGTTGACGATAAGCACTTCACGGATATCCTTGAGGAACTTAATGAAGGTGATGCACTGGTTATGAATGATACACGCGTACTTCCAGCACGGTTACACGGAGTAAAACCATCAACAGGCGCACATCTTGAAATATTGTTATTAAAAAATACAGAAAAAGATCAATGGGAAACGCTTGTTAAACCAGCTAAGAAAGCTATAGTGGGTGATGTCATTTCTTTTGGGGATGGAAGACTGACTGCGACTGTAATGGAAGAATTAACTCATGGAGGAAGAATCATCGATTTTTCTTACAATGGTATCTTTTTAGAAGTTTTAGAGTCATTAGGAGAAATGCCTCTTCCTCCATACATCAAAGAGCGATTAGAAGATAGTGAACGTTATCAAACCGTGTACGCAAAAGAAAACGGTTCTGCTGCTGCCCCTACAGCTGGCTTGCATTTCACAGAAGAACTACTAGAACAAATCAAGTCAAAAGGTGTAAAATTGGTCTTTTTAACGTTACATGTAGGTCTTGGCACTTTCAGACCTGTTAGTGTAGATTCAATTGAAGATCATGAAATGCATTCAGAATTTTATCGTTTAACAGAAGAATCTGCTGCAGAATTAACAGCTGTTCGAAACAATGGCGGTAGAATTATTGCTGTAGGAACAACCTCTATTCGTACGCTAGAAACGATTGGTACCAAGTTTAATGGAGAAATAAAAGCAGACAGCGGATGGACGGATATTTTTATATCACCGGGTTATACCTTTAAAGTTGTAGATGCTTTTTCAACTAACTTTCATTTGCCAAAATCAACATTGGTCATGTTGGTCAGTGCTTTTGCAGGCAGAGAGCACGTTTTAGCTGCTTATCAACATGCAGTAGACGAAAGATATCGTTTCTTTAGTTTTGGAGATGCCATGTTTGTTAAATAAAGTCTTTCATTAATCTGAATACAAACAAAGGGTCTATAATTTTTAGTGTTGGTAGATTTCTAAAATTGATTATACAAAATTTTTGGAAGAATAGGGGTTGCTTGTAGCCATGCATTGGATTCAATACGAATTACAGAGCGTTGACGCTTCAGCGATTACGCTTTGTTTGAGGCTTGAAAGCCTGAAGATGATAAGCTTCAGGCGGTCTCATGGCTCTATACAAGCAAACCCGTTCATTCCAGAAGAAATTTTAGTTTGATGCATCAACACTATTTGTCATACAACCCAAAAAAAATAGAAGTTGGCTTTTTAGGCCAACTTCTATTGGTTTTTAGAGAGGATAGGAGCAAATCAGCGAATAGTTTAAAACAAACACTTACTTGAACTTCTTTTAAAACGACATACAGTTTCTTTACTACTTAGGTTAAACTGCCTTTAAACTTTTAAAAAACGTAACTACTGTGTTGCCTAAGGTCCAGCTTTATTTTTAAACGAATGTGACAGTGAATCTTGTAACTAAAAACAGAATGTTGATTTTTTTGCTTCTTCTACTTCTAAACACTAAAGAAATTCAACTGATTCACTCATATGAGCATCTCTCTATCCACTTATAATATACCACGATTAGAAAGCGGTTACCAGTGAAGTGACTTAAAGTTAAAAAATAACTTGTTTTCTAAAATTAATGTGATAAACTATTATATTGAGTGAGTGCATACTTGTTTAAAAGTGTGGTAAATTTGGAGGTCATTATGAAGTGGCAAATGTAAACACGGAAGCATTAACAAAAACGCAGCAACGTATAATTGAGGCGGCATTAGATTTAGTTTCACATGTGGGCTATAAAAGTACTACAACAAAGATGATCGCACAAAAAGCTGAAGTTAATGAAACAACTATTTTTAAAAATTTTCAATCTAAACAAGTTTTAATAGATACTGCTTTTAAACAACACACAAAACAAATCACTGATGAAGTGGATAAGTTTTTTTCTCAGAGTTTTAAAGACACAACGGACTTAATGCAACAGTCCGGTCGCTTTATTGCGGATATTTTTGACAGGCATCGCCAGATTGTTCTGAGTACGATTAAAGAAGTAGGCAATGAACAAACAAAATCAATTTTTAACTATAAACAAGAATACATTCAGCAATTACTCTGTAGTAAATTAAAAGAATTTTCGAAGGATCATTCATTGACTGATCAACAGTATGAAACCATTGTTTTTATGTTTAATAGTGCTATTATGAGTCTTTTAGTTGATAAAGCTAGAAAAGAGTGTTCAGAAGATGATGAACAAGAACAGACGATTCATTTGGATGATGTTATTGAGTTAATATTAAAAACTGTGCGTTAAAGAATTGCAAATGGTAAAAAAAGTCACTGAATTTGTAATTTAAGAAGAACGAAAGTAGGAATGGAAACATGTCAGAACCAGCAATTAAATACCGATTGATAAAAAAAGAAAAACATACAGGTGCAAGACTAGGAGAAATTATTACTCCTCACGGAACGTTTCCAACACCTATGTTTATGCCAGTTGGAACGTTAGCGACTGTAAAGAGTATTGCTCCTGAAGAATTAGAGTCAATGGGAGCAAATATTATTTTAAGCAATACGTATCATTTGTGGCTGCGCCCGGGTGAGGATATCGTTGAAGAAGCAGGCGGACTACACAAGTTCATGAATTGGGACAAAGGTATTTTAACCGATTCAGGCGGATTTCAAGTATTTTCATTAAGTGATTTGCGTAGAATTGAAGAAGAAGGGGTTCATTTCAGAAACCATTTAAACGGATCGAAAATGTTCTTGTCTCCTGAAAAAGCCATTAATATCCAAAATAAACTAGGTCCAGATATTATGATGAGTTTTGATGAATGTCCGCCTTTTGACGAAAGTTTTGACTACGTAAAAAAATCAGTTGAACGAACAAGTCGTTGGGCTGAAAGAGGATTAAAAGCTCATGCCAAACCGGATAGCCAAGGATTATTTGGGATTATCCAAGGCGCTGGATTTAAAGAACTTCGACAACAAAGTGCTCGTGATTTAGTATCAATGGATTTCCCAGGGTATTCAATAGGAGGGTTATCTGTTGGAGAACCAAAGGAAAGTATGAATAAAGTACTAGAATACACTACACCTCTTATTCCAGATGATAAACCTCGTTATTTGATGGGCGTAGGAACTGCCGATTCTTTGATCGATGGTGTCATGAGAGGAGTCGATATGTTTGATTGCGTATTGCCTACTCGTATTGCTCGTAATGGGACATGTATGACCAGTAAAGGTCGAGTGGTTATTAAAAATGCACAATATGAACGCGATTTTGGGCCTTTGGATGATAAGTGTGATTGCTACACTTGTCGAAATTATACAAGAGCTTATATTCGTCATTTGATTAAAGCGGATGAAACATTCGGATTACGTTTGACTAGTTACCATAATTTGTATTTCTTATTAAATGTAATGAAAGATGTAAGACAGGCTATCATGGATGATAACTTATTGGAATATAGAGAAAGTTTTTTTGAAGAATATGGTTATAATAAACCAAATGCTAGAAATTTCTAAAGGTTTTATAAGAATGTTGTTTAAGAGATAGTAAAAAGACTAGATGTTTGGTAAAGTAAGTAATGTAAAGATGATTGAATCGGAGAATGGAGTGGAAAAATGGAGTTAATTCTTAATTTTGTACCTTTTATTGCGATTATGGGTTTGATGTATTTTATGATGATTCGCCCGCAAAAAAAAGCTGCTACAAAAACACAAAATATGCTTGATGCTATGAAAAAAGGCGACTCAGTTGTAACAATTGGTGGACTACATGGGATTATTGATGAAGTGAATACGACCAATAATACTGTTGTACTTGATTGTGACGGAATCTTTTTAACGTTTGAAAAGAAAGCCATTGCTCGCATAGTGACTAATGGAGTTTCAACTCCCGTAGAAGATCTTGGAACAAACACACCATCTCAAAATATAGTAGAAAACAATACTGACGAAAAATTTTAATCGTTACACTTAAGAACTTAAAGGGTGCTATCAGACTAAAACTGATAGCACCCTTTTTAATGCAATAGTTGTATTTTAAAACAAATTATGTTATTTTGTTTTAAAGTTCTGTAGCAGTTATATAAAGGAAGAGAAAGCAGTTTTTAGATAAGGAGTGCATGCTGTTGATCAATGAATCCTTTGCTTGTTATGCCAAGTATGAGCCGTGGTTAAAGTTGAAAATGCAAGAATTTAATCAAATGGGTTACCACCAAATAAACGAAGAAGATTTATGGAAATACGTTACAAACTTCTGTTGGAAAAGAATAAAACCAGCACACTATTACCAACAAATTAATGATATTATGAGGATTACACCAAATCAGTACTTAGATTTTGCTGCTTTAGAAGCTCAAGTTTATAAAGTTACTTCACTTGAAGAGATGGACTTTGATGATTTATTTTAAAAAGAGGAATCAGTGTAGTTGACTGGTTCCTCTTTTTTAAAGTGTATTTGTGAAGTATATAACATTTGAAACGAAAAAAATCGAAACATGTAAAATTATTAAAACCTTTCATTTAAAGGTTTTAAAATGAATTTAACTAAATTTCACTATTTTTCTTTACAAAAAAACGAAAATAAAGTATGATGATTGTGAAATAGATAACAACACTAGGAGGATTTAAAATGATGGAAGTTACTATGAAAGAAAAAATCAAAACAGATAAAAAAAATACTGTAAGCAATCAAGTTAGCGTAGCCGATGCAATCGACACTTTAGTTCGCCGAGGGAAAGAAGCCTTAAGTGTCTTAGAAACGTTCGATCAAGAAAAAGTAGATTTTATTGTTCATCAAATGGCAATGGCAGGCTTAAATCAACACATGCCTTTAGCTAAAATGGCAGTTGAAGAAACAGGTAGAGGAATTTATGAAGATAAATGCATTAAAAATATGTTTGCCACAGAATCTATTTGGAATACAATTAAACATGACAAAACTGCAGGTATCATAAGTGACGATGAGCAAAGCCAATTAATTGAAATTGCCACTCCAGTTGGAATCGTTTGTGGCGTAACTCCTGTAACTAATCCAACTTCAACAACATTATTTAAAGCACTAATTTCTATCAAAACACGTAACCCAATTATTTTTGCTTTCCACCCAAGTGCTCAAAAATGTTCAGAAGCTGCAGCACAAATCGTGTTGAATGCTGCTGTTAAAGCAGGAGCTCCAGAAAACTGTATCCAATGGATTAAACAACCCTCTCTTGAAGGGACTAACTTATTGATGAATCATTCAGATATCGCTATCGTACTAGCAACTGGTGGATCAGCAATGGTAAAAGCAGCCTATTCAACTGGAAAACCAGCTCTAGGAGTGGGACCAGGAAACGTTCCTAGCTATATTGAAAAGTCAGCAAAAATTAAACGTGCTGTCAATGACGTTATTGCTTCAAAATCATTTGATAATGGAATGATATGTGCTTCAGAACAAGCAATTATTGTCGATCAAGAAATTTATGATGAAGTAAAAGCAGAGTTTATAAAACATCAAGTACATGTTATTAAACCAAATGAATTAAAGAAACTTGAAGATGCAGTAATGAATCAAACTAAAACAGCTGTTAATGCATCTATCGTAGGAAAATCAGCAGAAGATATCGCTGAGCTTGCAGGGATCAAAGTTCCAAAAGGGACTAAAATTATTATTGCTGAATTAGATGGAGTAGGCGAAAATTATCCATTATCACGTGAAAAATTATCTCCAGTATTAGCTATGCTTAAGTCAACTTCAACTGAAGATGGATTCTCTTTAGCTCAACAAATGCTAGAATTAGGTGGTTTAGGTCACTCTGCAGCAATCCATACATTAGATGATGAATTGGCCAAAAAATATGGAGAACAAATGAAAGCATGTCGTATTTTAGTAAATTCTCCTACAGCACAAGGTGGTATCGGCGATTTGTATAATAACATGATTCCTTCATTAACTCTTGGATGTGGTTCATATGGTAAGAACTCAGTTTCCAAAAACGTATCTACTATTAACTTAATGAATATTAAAACAATTGCAAAACGTAGAAATAATATGCAATGGTTTAAACTGCCATCAAAAATCTATTTTGAGAAATATTCTATTCAATATTTACAAAAAATGGAAAATATCAAAAAAGTATTTTTAGTCTGTGATCCTGGTATGGTTCAATTTGGATATGCAGATAAAGTTATCAATGAATTAAACAAAAGAAAAGATAATGTACAAGTAGAGATATTCTCAGCAGTAGAGCCCAACCCATCAACGAATACAGTTATGATTGGAACAGAAGCTATGATCCAATTTCAACCTGATACCATTATTGCTATCGGTGGAGGTTCAGCAATGGATGCAGCCAAAGCAATGTGGTTATTCTACGAAAAACCTGAAACGGAATTCTTTGGAGCTAAACAAAAATTCTTAGATATTCGTAAAAGAACGTACAAAATTCCTACTTTAAATAAAACTCAATTTGTTTGTATCCCAACTACATCAGGAACTGGTGCAGAAGTAACACCTTTTGCAGTTATTACAGACAGTGAAACACATGTGAAATATCCTTTAGCTGACTATGCATTAACACCTGATGTTGCTATTATCGATTCACAATTTGTTATGAGTGTTCCTAAATCTGTTACTGCTGATACGGGTATGGATGTATTGACACATGCTATTGAATCTTATGTATCTGTTATGGCAAGTGACTATACAAAAGGATTAAGCTTACAATCAATTAAATTAGTTTTCCAAAATTTACGTAATTCATATGAATATGCAAATGAAGAAGCAAGAGAAAAAATGCATAATGCTTCTACTATGGCTGGTATGGCATTCGCAAATGCATTTTTAGGAATAAGCCACTCAATTGCTCATAAAATAGGTGGGGAGTATAATATCGCTCATGGACGTACAAATGCAATCTTGTTGCCTCATGTAATCCGTTATAATGCAAAAGATCCTTCAAAACACGCATTATTCCCTAAATATGAGTTCTTCAAAGCTGACGAAGACTATGCTGAAATTGCTCGTTTTATGGGATTCAAAGGAAATACAACAGAAGAGTTAGTGGAATCATTAATCTTTGAAATTGATAAATTAGGAAAAGACGTCGGTATTGAGATGAATTTGAAAGCTCAAGGTGTAACAAAAGAAGTTTTATATGACACTGTTGATCATATGGCTGAATTAGCATTTTTAGATCAATGTACAACTGCGAATCCAAAACAACCCTTAATTAGTGAGTTGAAACAAATTATTCTTGATGCATTTGAAGAAATCCATTAAGAACAAAAAGAAAAGCTAAGGCAAAAATTGCCTTAGCTTTTTTTTTACGCTCTTAATGCAATTAGTTGGATAAAGGACTTGCAAAAATATGAAATCAAGGTATACTTTTAACATAAGTTAGGCAAGCCTAAAAATAGCGAGTGGAAGCTGGTAGGGCTTTAAATTACAGGTGAAAAAAGATGATCCAATTGAATTATTTTATCTATAGGAATTAAAAAGATAAACCTAAAAAAGGTAGGAGAAAATTATGACGCCAAATAAAGAAGATTACTTGAAAATGATTTATGAACTTGGTGGTACAACTAAAAAAGTAACCAATAAAGAGCTGGTTGCAGGGTTAAAGGTATCTGCTGCATCTGTCAGCGAAATGGTGACCAAATTATTAAAAGGAGGATTTGTTGAACATGTTCCTTATCAGGGGATTCAATTAACCCAACAGGGTCTTCAAAAAGCAAGTGCTTTAGTAAGGAAGCATCGCTTGTGGGAAGTTTTTTTAGTTAGTCATTTAGGATATGCCTGGAATGAGGTCCATGAAGAAGCCGAGGTATTAGAACACGTTACTTCGGTTGAGTTAGCAAGGAAATTAGATCAGTACTTAAATTTCCCCACTGTTTGTCCTCATGGAGGAATGATCCCAACTGAAAAAGGCATCATCGATGAAAAAATACTTCCGAATCTAGTAGATAAACAAGTTTATGATGTGATCAAGATTAAACGAGTTGCGGATGAGAAAGAATTGTTGGATTACTTAGCTTCACTAGAAGTTAACATAGGCGATGTATATAAAATAATGGATATAGGAGCTTATGAAGGACCTATTATACTTGAGTCAGAAGGCAAGCAACTAGCAATCAGTTATAAAGCTGCTATGAATATTTTTATTGAAATAGCATAGAAAGTAGGAGAAAGATGAAAACTATTAAGGGTATTCTTTTCAGTTCGCTGTTTATTGCATTTATTTTTCTAACAGGTTGTTATAATTTTGAGTCAGATCAAGATTCGGATAAGTTAAAAGTCGTAGCCACCACGACTATGTTAACCGATTTATTGAAAGAAATAGGTGGGGAACAGATTGATGTAACCGGACTGATGTCTGCAGGAGTAGACCCTCATTTGTACAAAGCAAGTGCAAGAGATGTCATTTATATGCAGTCTGCAGATGTAGTAGCTTACAACGGACTAGAACTTGAAGGAAAAATGGGCGAAATATTTCAAGGTCTGGAAGAACAGAAAAAAACCGTTATTTCTTTAGAAGATGGTTTGAATGAAGAAGATATTCTTTCTGCTGGAGAAGGCAGTACCTCCATTGACCCGCATATTTGGTTTGACGTAGATCTATGGAAAAAATCAGCAATAGAAGTATCAAAAGGGTTGATTTCTGCAGATCCTAAAAATGAAACAAGTTATCAAGCGAACTTAGAAAGTTATTTGCTTGAATTGGAAGAGTTAGACCAGTATGTAACTAATCGTGTAAATGAACTTCCAGAAGATGATCGTGTTTTAGTAACAGCTCATGATGCCTTTAGTTACTTTGGTGAAGGATATGGGTTTAACGTTATTGGGCTTCAAGGATTAAACACAAATGCTGAAGCAGGGACAGGAGATATCAGCCAATTAGCTGATTACATTGTAGATAATGGCATAAAAGCTATTTTTATTGAGTCTTCTGTTCCAACAAGAACGATTGAATCTTTACAAGCAGCTACTAAAGAAAAGGGTTTTGAAGTTGAAATCGGAGGAGAGCTCTACTCCGATTCTCTTGGAGATAAAGAAAACGACAGTGAAACTTATATAAAGACAGTGAAATCTAATGTAGATACCATTGTTGATGCGTTGAAATAAATCAAAGAGACTGGAGTGCATAAAGTATGGAGAATGAACAAATAGAAAAAAAGACTGCAATACGCTTAAATCAATTAACTGTAGCTTATGAAGCACAACCGGTTTTGTGGAATATTTCGGTTAATATCCCTAAAGGCACATTAACAGCTATTGTTGGACCAAATGGTGCAGGTAAATCTACAATGATTAAATCTTTAATCAATTTAATCAAGCCAATTGCTGGTGAAGTAGATTTTACTTTTGAACAAACAAAAGATGAAAATTACGGAAAAAATAAAAACTTAGTCGCCTATGTACCTCAAAATGGAAGTGTGGATTGGGATTTTCCAACCACGGTTTTAGATGTCGTGGTGATGGGAAGATACGGTCACTTAGGGTGGTTTAAAAGACCTAAAAAGGAAGATAAAGCCTTAGCGAATGAGATGCTTGTAAAAGTAGGGATGGCTGATTTCAAAAATAAACAAATCAGTCAATTATCTGGTGGACAAAGACAACGTGTCTTTTTGGCCCGTGCATTGGTTCAAGAAGCGGAAATTTATTTAATGGATGAACCTTTTCAAGGTGTAGATGCCCAAACAGAAAAAATTATTATTCAGTTACTAAAGGAATTGAAAACAGAGGGGAAAACGATTGTCGTTGTTCACCATGACTTACAAACTGTGTCAGAATACTTTGATGAAGTTATTTTAATTAACCGCGAACTGATTGGAAGTGGACCAGTTGAAACAACCTTTACTAAAGAATTGATCGCCAAAACTTATCGTCAAAATCAAACAAAACCATGGGAGGAAGAGTAAATGGATGTACTAAGTGCTCTATTCTTTGATTATACTTTTCAAGTAGTCGTTTTCGGTTCGAGTATCTTAGGTTTATTAAGCGGTGTTATCGGAAGTTTTGCTGTTTTACGTAAACAAAGTTTACTTGGAGATGCGGTAAGTCATGCAGCACTTCCAGGAATCTGTTTAGCATTTATTCTTACCTCAAATAAACAAATGGAAATTTTGTTACTTGGAGCACTTATTTCAGGTTTACTGGCTACTTGGTTGATTATGGTGATCGTTAAACACTCTAAAGTAAAATTTGATAGTGCATTGGCGTTGACAACAGCTGTTTTCTTTGGTCTTGGTTTAGTCTTATTAACCTTCATCCAAAAAAGTCCAAACTCTAATCAAGCTGGTTTGGAAAAATTTATTTTTGGACAATCTTCTACTCTTTTAGAGCGAGATGTCAGAATTATGTTCCTAGTAGGGGTCGTGTTACTAATTGTGGTCATCGTGTTCTGGAAAGAATTTAAACTGTTAGCTTTTGATCAGTCATTTGCTACCAGTATTGGATTGCCAGTTTACTGGATGAATAGTCTTTTGGCAACTCTAACGGTGATCGTTATCGTGATGGGATTGCAATCAGTTGGAGTTATCTTAATGAGTTCTCTTTTGATTGGACCAGCAGTAGCAGCTAGACAATGGACGAATCATTTATCCATCATGGTAGTATTGGCAGCAACTTTCGGGTGTATTTCTGGAATTATTGGAACGATGATCAGTTCATTAGGCCAACAAATTCCAACGGGACCAACTATTGTTCTAATTATCAGTTCAATTGTGTTGATCAGTATTCTTTTTGCCCCAAGTAGAGGGATCATTTGGAAATGGATCAAAAATAACCAACGTAAAAAAGAATTTGCAACTCAATTAAAGAAAGGCGGATAAGTATGAACCCTGTTTTTGAAATACAACTCATTGCAGTTTTAGTTTCTGTTGCTTGTGCATTGCCCGGTGTTTTTCTGGTAATACGCGGGATGGCTATGATGACAGATGCCATTACTCATACGATTTTATTGGGTATTGTAGTAGCCTTTTTTATCACTCAAGATTTAAATTCGCCATTACTGATTGTAGGTGCTGCATTTGTAGGTATTCTAACAGTTTGGTTGACAGAATTAATTCATCAAACAAAATTACTGGATAAAGATGCCTCTATTGGAATTATTTTTCCAATGCTGTTTAGTATCGCTATTATCCTCATTACCCGTTATGCTGGAGATGTACATTTAGATACAGATTCAGTGTTATTAGGAGAATTAGCTTTTGCTCCTTTTGATCGATTGATTCTATTTGGGATTGATGTTGGTCCACAGGCTATTTATTCAATGACTGTTATATTGATTCTATTACTTTTATTCATTGGTTTTTTCTATAAAGAATTAAAATTGACTTCATTTGATGCTTTATTGGCAGCATCGTTAGGCTTTTCTCCGGTCTTGTTGCATTATGCATTGATGTCACTGGTGTCTGTTACAGCAGTTGGAGCATTTGAGGCAGTAGGATCAGTATTGGTAGTGGCGTTTATGGTAGGGCCACCCGTTTCAGCGTACCTGTTAACAGATCGGTTAAGTTATATGTTGGGTATCAGTGCTGCTTTAGGAGCTGTGAATAGTCTGATTGGTTTTCAACTATCTATGTACTTTGATGTTTCTATTGCGGGTATGATTGCAGTTGTAACTGGTTTAACCTTTATCTTAATTTTTATCTTTTCTCCAAAAAAAGGATTTATTTATGAATTGCATCGTAAAAAAAGACAAAAAAAAACATTGAAAAAAGCACTAGAAAGTAATCATTTAAGCTAAAACGCAGAAAGGGTCTGGACAAAAGTCTGAGACCTTTTTTTGCATGTTTGTTTCTTAATTTTAATGAAAATGGGATGTTATTCGTTCAATTCACTTATCTTATAAACCTTGATTCAGAATATACGTTCCCTTATAATAAGAGTGAAGGAGGTGGAAAAGGATGGACATTGGTGTATTAAGATTTGACGAACCTAAGAGAGACACAACAAGAAAAATTATACACATTGATATGGACGCCTTTTTTGCCTCAGTAGAAGAACGAGAAAATCCTGAATTAAAAGGGAATCCTGTTATTATAGCACGACATCCAAAAGAAACAGGAGGAAAAGGGGTCGTAGCTACTGCTAATTATGAAGCGCGCAAGTTTGGCGTACATTCTGCAATGAGTGCTCAAAAAGCATATGAATTATGTCCACACGGAAATTTTATCTCTGGACATTATGATTTATACCGCGAAATTTCTGCAGAAGTTCGGTCTATCTTTGAACGTTACACCGATACGATTGAACCTCTTTCGTTAGACGAAGCGTACTTAGACGTAACTGTAAATAAACAGAACTTAACGAGTGCAACTTATATTGCCAAACTCATTCAACGAGATATCTGGCAAGAAGTTCAATTGACTAGTTCTGCCGGAGTATCCTACAACAAGTTTATTGCAAAATTAGCTTCTGACTACCATAAGCCTGCCGGAATAACGGTTATCCCACCTGATGAAGCCTTGGATTTCTTACGGAAACTACCTATTGAAAAATTTTATGGTGTGGGGAAGAAGACTGTTGAAAAGATGCATGATCTTTCTATTTATACTGGAGAAGATTTATTTCAAAAAAATGAAATGGAACTGATGCAAAAGTTTGGCAAAATGGGCTATTCTCTTTATCGTAAAGTCAGAGGTATCGATAATTCACCTGTTCGAGTAAGTCGTGAAAGAAAGTCAATTGGTAGAGAGCTGACTTATGGAAAAAATCTTACAACTGAACAAGAAGTTCTGAGCGAATTAAGATTTATTGCAAATAAAGTACAAATCTCACTTCAGAAAAATCAAAAACACGGGAAAACAGTCGTATTGAAAGTACGGTATTCAAATTTTGAAACAGCTACAAAACGACTAACCCTGCCTAATTATGTGAAAAATGGGGAGGAAATATTCTTTCATGCTCAAAATCTATGGGATGAAATTGGGATATTGGATAGAGGCATACGATTACTAGGAATCACAGTAACCAACTTGGATCCTGTAGCCTATGAAAATATTGTCTTACCCTTATGGGATAAGGAAACATATTAATGAGTCTTGTTAGATAACAAGACTCATTGCATTCTATTTTTCACAACTGTATAATAAAATTATTCTATCGAGAGTTCGTTTCAGCGAACGAAAGGGGAGTAATAAGATGAAAATTTCTTGGCACGGACAATCTTGTTTACAAATATTGACTGATTCAGGAATGACTATTTTAATGGATCCTTTTATCACCGGAAATCCTAAAAGTGATTTAGACCCCAATACTGTTCAAGCAGATGTAATTATTTTGACACATGCACATGATGATCATATCGGAGATACAGAACCTATTGCAAAAAGAACAGGCGCTTTAATTATTGCTAATGTAGAAATAGCGTCTTTTTTTGAAAAGAAAGGCCTTAAAACGCATGGAATGCAAATGGGTGGGAAACATCAATTTGATTTTGGTGAAATTAAGATGACACCTGCTATTCATGGATCTTCATATGAAATAGAAGGAGAAACGGTTACCTTAGGACTTGCCGCGGGTATCATTTTTAGTGCGGATAAACAAACGATTTATCATGCAGGTGATACAGCATTGTTTACAGATATGAAATTAATCGGTGCTTATAAAACAATAGATGTAGCCTTTTTACCTATAGGAGACAATTATACTATGGGGCCAGAAGATGCCATCATTGCTGCAAGTTATATCCAAGCTAAAAAAGTTGTTCCTATTCATTATAATACGTTTCCACTCATTGAACAGAATGCAGAGGATTTTTGCACAAGCTTATCTGAAGATCAAGGTCTAGCCTTGAAAATTGGAGAAGTAATCGATTTATCTTATATGTAGCATGGAGGCAAATGAATGACTACTAAACACGATCAGATCATCACGTATATTGAAACATTACCGGTTGGAGAGAAAATTTCAGTAAGGTCAATTGCAAAAAATTTAAATGTTAGTGAAGGAACAGCATATCGTGCAATTAAAGATGCACAAAATGATGGATTGGTTTCAACGATTCAGCGAGTTGGAACGATTCGTATTGAACGTAAAATGAAAGAGACTTTCGAAACATTGACTTATGGAGAAGTTGTAAAAATCATAGACGGCGACATCTTAGGCGGTGAAGCAGGACTAGATAAAGATTTAAGCAAGTTTATCATTGGCGCAATGACGGAAGAGGCAATGATGCGCTACATTTCACCTGGTTCCTTGATGATCGTTGGGAATCGTGAAAATGCACAGAAATTGGCTCTTGAATGTGGCGCGGCAGTCTTGATTACAGGTGGCTTTAAAACAAATGAAGATATCATTTTATTAGCCAATAAATTGAATATGCCTGTATTAAGTACAACCTATGATTCTTTTACGGTAGCAACATTGATCAACCGAGCAATTACAGATCAACTAATAAAAAAAGAAATTATGCTTGTTGATGATATTTATACAAAAGCGGATAAAACCTTATATTTAACAGCTAATCAAGTCGTCCTAGATTATCGGAAATTAAATGAAGAAAGCCACCATACGCGCTTTCCTGTTGTGAATAAAAAAGGACGTTTGATTGGTATGGTTACCGCTAAAGATATAATTGGCAAACAAGATCAAATCAGCATTGAACGGGTTATGACAAAAAATCCTACATTCGCCAAAACACATATGAGTGTAGCCAGTGTGGGCCATTTAATGATTTGGGATGGGTTGGAAGTGATGCCTATCGTTGAAGATGACTTAACACTTATGGGTATAGTCTCACGTCAAGATGTCATGAAAGCCATGCAATCTTCTCAGCGTCAACCGCAAATGGGAGATACTTTATCTGATCAAATAAATGAAAATATAGAGATTTTAACAACTTCTTCAGAAGAATGGACGTCTAAAATCCCATATTATAAATTTAAAGTGACCCCGCAAATGACCGATAATGTTGGGACACTCTCATTTGGATTGTTGAGTGAAGTGATTTCTACCGTAACAAAAAATACCATGGTTGTTTATCAGAAGAAAAATGCTGTGGTAGAACAAATGAGTTTGTATTATTTAAAATTGATTCAGCTTGGAAGTGAAATAGAAATCAGACCAAGTGTTTTTGAAATTGGCAGAAGAACTGCCAAATTGGATATTGAAGTTTACACCGATACGGTTTTAGTAGCAAAAGCAACCGTAGTCTGTCAATTGATGCAAAGAAGTTAAAGGAGAAAAAGCATGGCTATAAACTTATACGATCAAATACTTGAAAAAATTAAAGAATCAGAAGTTGTTATTATTCATAGACATAAGAATCCTGATCCAGATGCGCTAGGGTCACAAGGCGGGCTAGCAGAAATATTAAAAGCTAGTTTTCCGACTAAAAAAGTTTTAAAAACAGGTGGACCAGTTGGCGATTTAAACTATTTAACTGAAATGGATGATGTTTCAGATGAAGATTATCAAGAAGCTTTAGTTATTGTGACTGATACGGCAAATACACCGCGCATTAGCGATGAACGCTACAGTCAAGGAAAGTACTTAGTCAAAATAGATCATCATCCTAATGATGATGCTTACGGAGATATTATTTTAGTGGATACGAATGCTAGTAGCTCTAGTGAAATAATTGCTGGTTTCTGTTTTCATCAAAAAAAAACATTGAAAATGACAACTACAGCTGCTAAATTATTGTATGCAGGTATTGTTGGAGATACTGGTCGTTTCTTATATCCGGCCACTACACCTAAAACGATGCGTATTGTTGCCGATTTAATGGAATATTCTTTTAAACCGGATGAAATCAATCAAAAAATGAATGCTATGTCGCGAAAAGTAGCGCAACTTTCAGGATATGTCTTACAAAATATAGAAATTCATCCATCTGGTGTAGGAAAAGTCGTTCTTACTAAGACGATTTTGGATCAATTCGGATTAACAGATGCTGAAACTTCTGCAGTTGTTTCCTTACCTAGCGCGCTCGAAGAAGTCATTTTATGGGGCATATTTGTTGAACAGTCGGATGGACATTTTCGTTGCCGTTTACGGTCTAAAGGACCAATAATTAATGAAGTAGCCAAAAAACATGATGGTGGCGGTCATCCACTAGCTAGTGGAGCTAACGCAAAAGATTTAAGTGAAGTAGAACAAATCATTCACGAATTGATTCATGTTGCTGAACAAAGTCAGTAAAAAAATAGATAAATGAGTCTCTAGACTTTTTAGTGTTGATAGCGTAGTTAAATTGGTTACAGGCTTCAGAGGTTTCCATGGCTCTCCAGAAGAAATTTTGGTTTGTTCTATCAACACCATTTTTGACGAAGAGATATAAATAAAAGCACATAATAAAAAGAGCCAAGATTGATTAATCTTGGCTCTTTTTATTTATTCTGAAATCTAAAAGTTACTCTATTTCATTCATAGCAACTTTAGGGGTCTTTTTTATAACATCGATAACTTCAAGGGTACCATTCCCAGACTTGATAACTTTAAAGATATAATTATTAAAAGTTAATTCTTCATCGATGGAAATATCGTATTTTTGATTCATCATCCAGCCGCCGATGGTATCGACATCTTCTTCTTCGATGGAAAGTCCAAAAATATCATTGACGTCATCAATCAACATCCTAGCGCTAACACGGTAGTGATGGTCGCCAATTTTTTTTATTTCTGGCTCACCAACAACTTCGTAATCATCGCTAATATCACCAACAATTTCTTCAACGATATCTTCCATTGAAATAATTCCACTGGTTCCACCATATTCATCAACAAGAACAGCAATTTGATTTCGTTCTTTTTGCATTTTTACAAGAAGCTCTTTAATAGGAATCGTTTCGATGACTGAAATGATGGGTCTAATGTATTCAGCAAAGCTAAAGGTTTCAGATAATTTTGCTTCCACGGCATCCACATAAACAGCGAATATTTCTTTTGTGTTTATAATGCCTAATACAATGTCTTTATCCCCATCTTTGATAACTGGATAACGTGTAAATCGTTCTTTACTTACCAACTGAGCTATCTCTCTCAAAGTCATTGAGGTCGACACAGTCACCATTTCAGTACGAGGTACCATGATTTCACGACTCATTCGATCATCAAATGCAAATACATTTTCTACGAATTGATATTCATCGCGATTAATTTCGCCACTTTTTAAGCTTTCACCCATAATGATTCGAAGTTCTTCTTCAGAAACGCCTTCTTCGGGTTCACTGATATTTTTCATTCCGATTCGGCGTGAAATACTATTTGCGATTCGATTCAAAATATAAACTAAAGGGTACATGATACGGAACCACATCTGTAATGGTTTAGCGATTAACAAACCAATCTGTTCCGTTTTATTGATGGCAATATTTTTAGGTACCAGCTCTCCAATAATGACTTGAAGAGAAGTTAAAATAATAAAAGATAAAGTAATTGAAGCAATCGTTGAAACAGAAGAGGGAATATCAACAGATGAAAATAAAAGATTAAACAAGCGCCCAAATGTAGGGTCACCTAACCAACCAATAGCTAACGAAGTGATGGTTACCCCTAATTGAGTTGCTGAAAGGTACGTATCAAGTTTTTGTGTCATCTCTTTTAAAAGGATTGCACGTTTGTCACCATTTTCAATTAAGTAATCCAACCTTGAAGGGCGAATACGTACCAGTACGAATTCTGACATCACGAATAATGCTGCGATAAATAAGATAATAAAGAATGCAATGATTCCAGTTGTAATTGACAAATTATTGTCTACGCCAGAGTTATAGCGTAGACTTCACCTCCTTGTAATATAGTTTTCAATGAATTGTAGTTATAAATAGTTCATCATACAAAGAGTAGTTCAATGGTCATTATTAGTAAATTCCTCAGGATGAGGATGAAATACAAGGTGAAAAACGACCAAAAGAAATAGTTGCATAAATAAAACTATCTTTTTGATAGCTTAATACCTTTATTCTATTTTCTGTCCCAAGGTCTCACCTCATCCTTTTTTTAACGAATATTAAAAAAACAGTCAGTTTTCCATTTTAATAAAGTCTTTAACTTTACTCTACATCAATATGGTAAAATGATAAAGAAAAAAATAGTAAAATGGTGAATAATAAACTATTGGTTAATGAAGACATATCCTACTTAAGGAGGATGTGTCTTCATTATTGATTTGCTAAACTAAGTATAATAGAGAATGATTTAGAATAAAAAGAATAAGGAATGAATGCGAATGAATAAATCTTCTTTTTTAGAGAAGTTGAAAAAAGCTTTGCTCACTTTTTGGAAATGGGCAAAACCGTATCTACTAAAATTTCACAAAATACGACAACGAATTTGGAAAAAATACCACGTAAATAAAATTATCCTTTTGATCATATTAACTGTTTCTTTAGTTGCAAGTGTTTATTTGTTGTATTTAGCCAAAACAGCAAATGTATCTACGTTAAAAGCAGGCCTAGAACAAACAACAACGATTTACGATGTTAATAATGAAGAAGCTGGAACCTTATACTCGCAGAAAGGAACGTTTATTTCTGTTGATAATATATCTGACTCGATTGAACAAGCCGTTATTTCGACTGAAGACAAACGCTTTTATAAACACTCAGGATTCGATCCAATTGGAATTGCCAGAGCGGCGGTTGGTTATGTTATCAATGGCGGAAACATTGTCGGAGGCGGGAGTACAATTACGCAACAATTAGCTAAAAATGCTTATCTGACATTAGATCAAACGTTTATTCGAAAATTAAAGGAACTTTTTTTAGCTATCGAAATTGAAAAAGTATATACAAAAGATGAAATATTAGAAATGTACCTCAATAATTCTTATTTTGGAAATGGAGTTTGGGGAGTCGAAGATGCTTCTCAAAAATATTTCGGGAAATCTGCGGCAGAAGTAACCTTATCAGAAGCCGCTACAATTGCAGGCATGTTAAAGGCACCTACAAATTATAATCCTATTGACGATTATGATAATGCTATTTCTAGAAGAAACGTTGTTTTGGACTTATTGGCAACAAATGAAATCGTTACTCAAGAAGAAGTAGACAATATAAAAGCTGAAGGGTTAACACTAGTTGATGCGTACTCAGAAAGAGAAGGATATCAATACCCATCTTACTTTGATGCAGTAGTAAATGAAGCAATTTACACCTATGATTTAAGTGAAGAACAAATTTTAAATAAAGGATATAAAATTTATACCTCATTAAATCAGGATTACCAGCGTGCAATGGATTTAGCTTATGAAAATGATTATTTATTCCAAAATGCAGCAGATGGAACATTGTTAGAAAGTGGTTCTGTTGCATTAGATCCGGAGACTGGTGGAGTTTTTGCCATCTTTGGAGGTCGAAAAGAGCATACATTTAGAGGATTTAATTATGCGACTCAAACGGTTAGGCAACCAGGTTCTATCATCAAACCATTAGCTGTTTATACTGTTGCTTTAGAGCAAGGATATAGCATTGATTCAATGTTAGTTGATGAGCCGATTTCTTATGGTAAAGATAAGTATACTCCTGAAAATGTTGATCATGAATATGAAGGAGAAGTACCAATGTATCAAGCATTGGCAGAGAGTAAGAATACCTCAGCGGTTTGGCTTCTAAATGAAATCGGGTTGAATAAAGGATTTAAAAAAGTTGAAGAATTCGGTATTCCTCTAACAGAAGGACCTGAAGGAGATGAATACCTAGGACTAGCTTTAGGTGGATTGAGTAAAGGAGTTTCTCCTCTTCAAATGGCGAGTGCCTACACAACGTTCGCTAATGGCGGTATGATGAGTGAAGGACATTTCATTACTAAAATCGTTGATGCTACAGGTGCAGTCATTGTTGATAACACGGAACCAAAAACTAAAAAAGTGACTACTCCAGAAGTTGCAGACCAAATGACAAGCATGTTGATGGGTGTCTTTACAAATGGAACAGCACAAAATAATAATCCGTCTGGTTATACGATAGCTGGAAAAACTGGGAGTACAGAAGTAACATTCAATGACGAGGGTGGTACAACAGATCAATGGACAGTTGGTTATACACCTGATATTGTAGTTGCAACTTGGATGGGGTTTGACCCAACTAATGAAGAACATTACATGACAACAGGTAGTTCCACTGGTGTAGGACCTTTGTTTAAAAAACAAATGGAAAATATTCTTCCATATACTGAATTAACAGCTTTTAATACAGAAAGTGCCCAAGAAATTGTTGCTGCAGAAGCAGAAAATGAAACAGGTTCTAATGACTGGAAACAAGATGTAAAAGACACAATTGATTCAATTGGTGGAAAAGTAAAAGAAGGCTCGGATATTGTTAAAGACAAATTTGGAAACTTGTTTGATCGATTTAAAAATAAAGTGACACAATAAAAAAAGTTAGCGATTTAGATTAGAATATTGGAAAAACAATGTATAAAATGGTATAGTCATTAAGATGAAACCATTATTTAAATTGGAGAGTGAAGTCTATTATGAGTACAAATATTTATGATACAGCCAACGCTTTAGAAAAAGAATTAAGAGATAGTGAGGAATATACTGTTTTGGTAGCAGCTTTTAATGAAGTAAAAAAAGACGAAGCAGCTAGCAAAATGTACTTTGACTTCCAAGAAGTTCAAATTAAATTACAACAAAAACAAATGTCAGGCGAACAAATTACTGAAGAAGAAATCGAGGAAGCTCAAAACTTAGCTCAAACTTCTGGAGAAAATGATGTTATCAAAAAATTGATGGAAGCTGAACAACGTTTAAGCACATTGATTGAAGATTTAAACCGCATCATTATGAAACCTGTTCAAGATGTTTACCAAGGTTAAGAAATAAAGGACAAAAAAGAACTCACTAGTATAGAAGAGTAGTGAGTTCTTTTTTTATGATATTAAAGGAACGTATGTGCCCTTCGTAAGCTGGAGGATATAAAAAGAAAGGAAAGAGTGAGTACAATGGTCAAATTTATTCATGCAGCTGATTTGCATTTGGATAGCCCTTTTATTGGCTTAAAAATGTTACCTGATTTTATTTGGAATGCTATTTATTTATCAACTTTTTCAGCTTTGACTACAATCGTGGATAGTGCGATAGAAGAAAAGGTGGATTTTATCTGCTTAGTTGGAGATATTTATGATAATGATGAGCGAAGTGTGAAAGCTCAAGCCTATCTACGAAATGAAATGGAACGATTGAATAAAGCCGAAATTCCAGTCTATCTATTGCATGGAAATCATGATTACATAGAAAATACTGGGCTACACTTAGAAATGCCTGAAAATGTCGTTGTCTTTACAGAATCAGTGGAAACAAAATGGTATACGACAACGGAAAAAGAGGAAGTTGCAATTAGTGGCTTTAGTTACGATAAAAGATGGGTTCTTGAACGGAAAATTAAAGAGTATCCTGAAAAACACTCACGTGCAAAGTATCATATTGGGCTGTTACATGGTTTCTCTGAAGGCTTAGATTCAGAACATGGAAACTACGCACCATTCTCATTAGGAGAGTTGAGAAGCAAGAGATATGACTACTGGGCCTTAGGACATATTCATAAGAGACAGCAGTTAGCTGAAAACCCGCCTGTTATCTATCCTGGAAATACTCAAGGTAGAAGCAGCAAGGAAAGTGGAAAAAAAGGATATGAATTAGTAACATTGACTGAATCTGGAGTGTTAATGGAATTTAGACCGACTTCAACGATTCAATGGGAGACAATTGACCTTTCCATTAAAGAAATCAAGAGTTTAGATGAACTTTACAAAGTTTTAAAGGCTGTTGTCGAAGAACAAAAAAATGATTTCTATAGTCTATTTCTTTCCATTCGTTTGGTGGATAGTGAGAATTTACTTGAAGGGGTCTTAAAAAAAATTAATCAAGGAGAATTATTAGAAGCCTTACAGCAAATTCCAAAAACAGATACTTTTGTTTGGGTCCACAAAATAGAATTGCAGACAGTAGTTGAAAATCGGATACCAGCTATCCAAAAGATTTTTCCAAATGAATGGGAACAAATTCAGAAAGAAATTGAAAAAGAAAGTTTATTTAATGAACTAACGAATGCTCTTTTTGATTTCCCAGGAATGGAAGAAGTTGTGGAAACACGTGAAGAAAATTACCGAAAAAAAATTGTGAAAGATGCTAAAGAGTTGGTTCGCAATCAACTTGGATTTGAGAGAAGTGATGACCTTGAAGATTAAATCAATGGAAATATATGGTTATGGAAAATGGGTAGACCACAAAATAGAGGATATAACTAACTTGCAATTGTTTTATGGAGAAAATGAAGCTGGAAAAACAACTTTAATGTCGTTTATTCACAGTGTTCTTTTTGGATTTCCTTCTAAGATTAGTTCTGAGCTAAGATATGAACCTAAGAGTAGCAGCCAATACGGAGGAAGGCTCTTTTTAACTGGTACACAATATGGGGATGTTCAAATTGAGCGTGTACGAGGAAAAGCAAACGGCACGGTTACAGTTACTTTTGCTAGTGGAGAAACGGGTGGCGAAGAATGGCTTGAAAAAATATTGTCTGGATTGGATAAGGCAACTTATCAAGCACTATTTTCTTTTAATTTAGCTGGTCTTCAAAAAGTCCAACAATTAAATCGTGAAAAATTGAATCGTTATTTTTTAAGTGTAGGATCAATTGGAAACGAACAGTTGTTAAAGGTGGCAGATAAGTTTCAAACGGAAGCGAGTAAGTTGTTTAAGCCCAATGGCCGAGTGACCATTATTAATAAAAAAATGGCCGATGTTGAAGCAAAAAGGAAACAAGTAAAACTAGCAAAAGAAAAGAATAGTCAGTACATGAATTGGTTGCTTGAAAAAGACAATCTTGAAAAAGAGTTGCTCAGCTTACGAGAACAAAGGACACATTATGAAGACAAAGCGTTCAAGCTAAACCAATTAGAATCAAATTGGGTACTTTTTAGTGAGATGCAAGATATCCAACATCAAATAAAAAAAGAACAGCTCGAAGAATTGCCCAAAGATGGATTGTATCAGCTCAATCATTACAATCAAGAAATAAATCAGCTTAAATTAACCATTACGCAACAACAAGAAAAATTGCATTATCTTAGAGATAAGACAGAGGAAACAAAGCAACTTAAAGTGTTTATCGAACATAGAGATGAAATCAATCAATTGATGGAAAAGCTGGATTATGTCCAAGCTAAGTTACAAGAAACTATTTTTATTAAAGAAACGATTTTGGCTACACAACATCAATTATTGCGTGAAAAACAACAATTAGGTTTAGAAGAACAACAAGCTATACCAGATATTATGACTGAGGAAAGTCGGTTTAGATTAAATGATTTACAAGTTAAACAAGCTCAAGTAGAGCAAAAAATAAAACTACTAACTGAACGTATAGCGTTTTTGAACTTCCAGCAAGAATCTTTAGGAGATCAACTCGATAAACTAGAGAAACGACTATGGGATAATCAATCCTATCAAGAAGTAGAAAATCAACTAGAAAAAAAGAATCCTGACCCACGTGCGTATAATAAAGTAGATAAGCAAAGTGAACAAAAACTAAGTAAAGGAAAACTCATTAACTTGATTATCGGAACAATGATAAGTATTTTAGGAGTGTATCTGTCTAATGGTACTGGATTAGTCCTCACGATTGCTGGTTTAGGACTCTTACTCTATAGTATTTGGCCAATCATCAAAAAAATAACCACACCAAATAAAGTAGAAGTGATTAAAGAAACGGCGTATTCATTTGAAGAATATATTCAACAAACCGAGATTCGAAAACAATGGCGAGAAAAACTTGCAGAAATTGATCAAGTTATTCTTGAATTAAATGAGAAACAAGCTCAATATGAAGAAACTGAAAATCAACAAGTTCATGTTGAAAAAGAATTTCAATCATGGAAACAAATATATGGTTATCCACTAGAGTACTCGAACAGCAGATTGATGCAAGAAACGGATATTTTTGGAGCAATAAGAGAAAAAGAAAACAACATCTATGAAAAACAAACACAATTAAGCCAAATGGAGAATGAGATAGTTGAGTGGAAAGAATCCCTCGATTATTTACAGTCTGTTATTTTTGTTGATTGGAATAGCAATATGCAGTTAATTGAAGGAATAAAACAATTTTTTAAAGAAGTTACAACGGATGAGGAAAAAATAAAAGAACTTACAAGGCAGCATAAAACAGCACATCAGCATATTGAACAGCTCATTATGCAACAAAAAGAATTTGAACGAAAGAGAAGATCGCTTTTCCAAACGGTTAAAGCTAAAACTGAAGAAGATTTCCGGAAAAAATATGTACTAGAGGAAGAATTAATAACAAAAAAAGCTCGTTTAAATTTGTTAGAACAGCAAGTTGGCGAATACAGTGCATTGTTAGAAAAATATCGTGATAAGGCTGCTTTAATTGAAAGTATCCAAGACCTAAAAGTAAAACTGCAACAATTAAAAGATTCAATTGAAAGCAAGTTAAATAAAAAAATAAAAACAGAAGTCGCGTTGAAAAATTTAGAAGTTGGTGGAGCTTATTCTGAACTATTGCAGGAATATGCTAATTTAAAGAGTGAAACACAAATTTTAGTTGATGAATGGACAACGTATAAAATAGCCGCAGAACTCATTGAGCGAACGTTAACTGAAGCTAGGAAAGATCGTTTCCCAGCAACTATTCGTGATACGACTTACTTTTTTGCTATTTTAACAAATGGAAATTACCAAAAAGTTTTCTTGAAAGACCAAACGATAACGGTTCAACGTAAAGATGGTACTCTATTTGAAGCTTCTGAGCTTTCCCAAGCAACAGCTGAACAACTTTATGTGGCTCTGCGTTTTTCATTCGTAAAAAATGCTAGTGACTTAATTCAATTGCCGTTGCTAGTAGATGATGGCTTTGTGAATTTTGATCACCAAAGAAAAAAAGAGATGTATCAACTATTACAGAGAATTAGTGAAGACATGCAAGTATTTTATTTTACATTTGATGCATCTGTAACAGATGTTTTTCGAAAAGAACAGATAGAAATGTTATAATAAAGAAAAGATGCAAATAGAAAGAGGGAGTCAAATGGAAAAGAAATTATTTGAATATACGAACGATGATACTTTCGACATTTATTTACTAATTAAATCAGCTGATATTCGTGTTGCTAAAAATGGCAAAAAATTTATTGCTTTTACATTTCAGGATACAAGCGGCCAAATGGATGGTAAATATTGGGATGCGTCAGAAGATGATATTGCAGCCTTTACTGCTGGAAAAGTAGTAAAAGTTTCAGGGAAAAGAGAACTTTATCAAGGGAATCCTCAAATCAAGCTATTTAAAATTGCCGTAACAAAATCTGGAGATCCAGATAATCCAGATTTATATGTTGAAAGAGCCCCATTAAAGAAAGAAGATATGATGGAAGAAATAAATGATACATTATTTGAGATTACAAATGCGAATATGAATCGGATTGTACGCTATTTATTGAATCATTATCAAAAACCCTTTTTTCAACATCCAGCAGCTAAACGATTTCATCATGCTTTTACTGGCGGACTAGCTTTCCATACGGTCTCTATGTTAAGAATTGCAAAGACAATCGCGACTCAATATGAAGATATCAATAAGCCGTTGCTGTATGCTGGTGTTATTTTACATGATTTGGGCAAAATTATTGAACTATCAGGACCAATATCTACAGAGTACACTTTAGAAGGAAATCTTTTAGGCCATATTGTAATAGTAGATGAAGAAATTACAAAAGCTTGTCTTGCTCTAAAAATTGATGAAAAAAGTGAAGATGTTTTGCTTTTGAAGCATATGGTATTGGCTCATCACGGACTGCTTGAGTATGGTTCTCCGGTTAGACCAAAGTTAAGAGAAGCTGAAATTTTATATATGATTGATAATTTAGATGCTACTGTAAATATGTTAAATTCGACATTAAATAGAACAGAGCCAGGGATGTTTACAGAAAGAATTTTTGGATTAGACAATCGGACATTCTATAAACCAAATGAATCAGAAAAAACAACGGATAGTAAATAAAAAAAGGCATTAGGATATTGATCCTAATGCCTTTTTTTATTTACGGTTGCTAGAGATACTAATGGTTATTCAGCAGCAGATTCTTCTACAGCAGATTCCTCAGTAGCAGAACTATCAGCAGCTGGTTCTTCAGTAGCAGACTCCTCAGTAGCAGATTCTTCAGTAGCAGACTCTTCAGTAGCAGGAGCCAAGTAAGCATCCATTGCAGTAGCTAGGTCTTTATCATCAATAAGGATATTTGCATCTTGCATAATACCTGAAATTACTTCTTGAATAGCAGCACTATCAGCTAATTTAGCTGTTAATAATTGATCTTTGATTGTATCTGTTTCTTCTTCAAGTGTTCCTTTTTCAGGTTTTTCAATCATTTTGATGATGTGGAAACCATATTCTGAAGCAACTGGTTCAGTTGTCATTTCGCCTTCTTTTAAAGCATAAGCTGCTTCTTCGAATTCAGGAACCATTTCTCCAGATGCGAAAGTTATTTCTCCGCCATTAGGAGCAGTAGCGGTATCTACTGAATTTTCAGTAGCAAGTTTTGCAAAATCAGCCCCATCATTTAGTTGAGTGATAAGGTCTTTTGCGGTTTCTTCATCTTCTACAAGAATATGAGCAGCTGTTACAGGTGGTACATAAGCGTCATAAGCAGCTTGAATTTCTTCTTCAGTAAATTTTGTTTTGTCTTTTACTGCTTCTTCAATTAATAAGTTTAAACGAATCGTGTCTTTATAGCTGTCAGCGGTATAACCTTGTTGCAGCATGATGTATTCAAATGCTTCAGCACCACCGTAATTTTCTTCTTCAGTAGAGTATTGTTTGTCCACTACTTCGTCTGTAACTTTATCTCCGTATGAATCATCTAAGACATCTTCGATAATCAGTTGTTGAAGCATACTTGTTCCAACGGTTTCTTTCATTGCTTCATAAAATTCATCTTCTGTAATTTTTCCTGCAGTTGATGAAGCAACAGTGCTATCAGAACAACCTGCAATTGTTAATCCGGCTAAGATAGTAGCTGTAGCTAGTAATAATTTTTTCATTTCCCTTACACATCCATTTCTTTTATTTTACATTATCAAATTACTTCCTAATGACAGATATAAATATACCATACTCATTTGTATAAAAAAAACTAAAATCCCATTATTTAGTTTAAAGTCAATTAAAAATCACAAAAAAAACACAATCGAACAAGTTTTTGAAAAAAAATCAGATAGAATAGACAAACGGAGCTGAGACTTTTAGGTCTCAGCTCCGTTATCTAAAGTAAAGGATTAAACTTGTTTCATACTTTGAGTTAAATCTTCTACATCTGCGGTTAGTTTTTCAGTATGTTCTTGAATTCGACGCATACGTGGTTCTGCTTCATAAGTGAATTCATCAACAGACTCTTTTACATCTTGTGTAAACTCTTCAGCTAATGTTTTACCTTCATTTGTTAATTGAGCTATTGCTCCTTTTAAGTCATTAACACTTTTAGATACATCATTTACTAAAACGGTCGTATCATCAACATATGTTTTTAGGACAGCTCTATTTTCTTTACCAGTACGTGGAGACTTAAGAAGACCATATATTCCTCCAGCTGCAGCACCTAAAATTAACCCATTCATAAAGTGATTAGACATTAATATCCCTCCAATTTGCTTTTTATGTTTAGTGCTATACTATCTAATTCATCAGTGGTGAAATTACCAGAATGATCACCAAAATGAATTGAAAAATCATCTTGTTCGTCATAACGAGGCAAGATATGTATATGTGAATGGAACACAGATTGATAAGCAACAGTACCATTATTATTAACGATATTCATTCCTTTGATAGCAGGATTGGATTTCTTGATTGCTGTCGCAATTTTGGGGATTTTACTGCCAATTGTAGCTGCTAAATCTTCATCTATTTCAAAAACATCTGCAACATGTTTTTTAGGAACAACTAAGGTATGACCTGGTGTTACTTGAGTAAGGTCTAAAAAAGCTACTATATCATTGTCCTCGTAAACTTTTCTGCTAGGTATTTCATTGTTGATAATTTTACAAAAAATACAATCTACCATATAAAATCCTTCTTTCTCCTACGATATCTTTATATATAAGTCGCGATTAATAGAGAAATATATTCTCTTATTTAATAAATGTATCATAAAATTGAAAGAAAGTGAAACGGTAACACATGAAACAGGAAAGATTCTCTCTTGTTCTTATGGTACAATAACTACAATAAATTGTGTAGAAGGGACTAAACTAATTATGAGTTTAACAGTATCGCATGTTACAGGAGGCTATAGTCAGATTCCTGTATTAAAAGACGTATCTTTTGAAGTAGGAGCTGGAAAATTAATTGGATTAATCGGCTTAAATGGAGCTGGTAAGAGTACGACTATAAAACATATCATTGGTCTGCTCCAATCTCAAAAAGGAGAAATCAGTATTGATGGTTTAACTTTAAAGAATGATAAAGAAAACTATCGAAAAAAATTCGGTTTTATTCCTGAAACGCCAGTTTTATATGAAGAATTAACCTTAAAAGAGCATATTGAAATTACAGCAATGGCATACGATATACCAATTGAAACAGCATATGAACGTGCTGACAAGTTATTAAAAAGATTTAGGTTAGAAAATAAGTTAGAATGGTTTCCAGCTAATTTTTCTAAAGGAATGAAGCAAAAAGTGATGATTCTTTGCGCTTTTTTAGTGGAGCCAAGCTTATACATCATCGATGAACCGTTTTTAGGATTAGACCCTCTTGGCATCAATGCCCTTTTGGAACTTATGGAAGAAATGAAAAAACAAGGAGCTTCCATTTTAATGTCTACTCACATATTGGCGACAGCTGAAAGGCAATGTGATGGATTTGTTTTATTACATGAAGGCAAAGTTAAAGCTGAAGGGACTCTGGAGGATTTAAGAAATACCTTTAACATGCCCGATGCGACTTTGGATGAGCTTTACATTCAATTAACAAAAGAAGAGGATAGTAAATGATGATAGAAATTTGGAAGCAACGTGTGAAACAACACCAAAAGAAAATGATGAAGTACCTAAAGTATATATTTAATGATCATTTCGTTATTGTATGTTTATTTTTAGTCGGTGCAATGGGATATGCGTATTCAAATTATTTGAAAACCCTGACGTCTTATGATGTGAAAGGACAATTAATAGGAGCTGTCGTTTTTACAGGAATATTAAGCGTTGGTAAACTAGCAACACTTATTCAACCAGCGGACGCTGTATTTATGCTACCCAAAGAAAAAGCTATGGAAGAGTATTTTAAACAGGCCAAATGGAGAAGTTTGTGGCTGCCTAGCTTCGTCATTTTAGTTGCTGTGGCTGTTTTAATGCCATTACTAGTCGCAATGTCTGGATTTGCTTTTTCAGATATATTTTATTTTGTAACAATGCTGATTATTTTAAAAGAAACTGATCTCAATGCCCAAGTCTTAAATTTAAAAACAAAAGAAACAAGTGACTGGATTAAAACGCGCTTTCTTTTATTTGGCATTTATTTGATTGTGTCAAGTCTTGCATTATTTATCCATCCTATAGTTGGATTAGTAGGAGCTGTGGTTGTAGCCGTAAGTTATCGCTTTTTAGCCAATCAAAAGAATGTTGCTCTAACGTATCAATGGGAAAAAATGATAAAAGATGAGACGAATCGAATGAAGCGAATCTATCAATTTATTAACTTGTTTACGGATATTCCAGCATTAAAGGGATTTGTTAAAAGAAGAGCTTATTTAGATGTTTTTTTGAATCCTATCCAAAAAAAACACAAAAATGTTTTTTACTATCTGTATGCTAGAGCATTTGTGAGGGGAACTGAATATAGCGGGTTATACATTCGCTTGGTTGTTATTGCTATGTTGCTAAGTGCCTTAGGACAATCGTTTATACTAAGTCTCTTTTTAACAGTCATATTTCTCTATTTGACCGGCTTCCAACTGTTACCACTTTATTTTCATTTTGACAATCTATCGTTAACTGTTTTATATCCTGTAAAGATAAATAACAAACTTCAAGCAATAAAGAAATTGATGCTGATACTTATGATGATTGAAGGTTTGTTAATTATTGGTGTATCTGTTTTTTACCTTTCCTTTATAGAAGTACTGATTATTGGAGTCAGTGCTATTGCATTTAACCTAGGGTTTTGTCAATTTTATTTACCGTCGCGGATAAATAAAATGATCAAATTACAACATTAATAATAAGGTGAGTTCAACTAATTTAATGTTAAGAATGCAAAGTGTCGTAATTTTTGATATGATAGAAAAAAATTTAAAAGGTATTACTTTTTAAAGGAAGAGGTTGAAGAATGAAAGTTATTTGGAATGATAAAATCGTTGAACGTAGTGAAGTTAAAATTGACATGGAAGACAGAGGGTATCAATTTGCAGATGGGATTTATGATGTCGTAAGGGCTTATAATGGCAAATTTTTCACGTTGAATGAACATGTAGATCGATTGTTTTCAAGTGCCGAAAAAATTGAACTGGTTATGCCTTTTACAAAGGATGAACTAAAACAGCTTTTAAGTACTTTGATGAAGGAAAATGGAATTAGTACGGGTAATATATATATGCAAGTAACTAGAGGAATTGGAATTCCAAGAAATCACACTTATACTGATCCAGAATTAGTGCCGCCAGTATTTACAGCTACAACTACAATTGTTCCGCGAGATCAAGAAAAAATGGATCAAGGGATGTCCGCTTTTATCGTGCCTGATATGCGATGGTTGAGATGCGACATTAAATCAATCAGTTTACTGGGAAATATAATGGCTAAGCACGAAGCCCATAAAAAAGGTGGAGATGAAGCTATTTTGCACCGTGATGGTATCGTTACAGAATGTTCTTCTTCAAATGTATGGATGATTAAAGATGATACTATCTATACGCATCCGGATGGTAATCTTGTTCTGCCTGGAATTACTAAAATAATGTTGTTAAAAGTTGCTCGAGAAGCAGGAATGTTAGTTAAAGAAGAAGCCTTTACTATAGAAGATTTGAAAAAAGCAGATGAAGTATTTGCTTCAAGTACAACGATGGAAGCTATGCCTATTGTAAGTATAGACGGAAATCCTGTTGGACATGGACAACGTGGAGCAGTTGTTGAAAAACTTCAACAACTATACGTTGATGCTGTTGAAAAAGAGTGTGGACAAATAAGATAGAAATCATAAGAGAATGCCTCTTTGTCAAATGGTGTTGATAAAAGAAATTTTCGTGCCATTAATTTAACTAAGCTATCAACACTAAAAAGTATAGAATCAAGAGAATCAGCCGAACTGTTTTGTTTGGCTGGTTTTCTTTGTAGAAATTTGTAGAAAAATGGCACCAGCTAAAATTGTGTGTTAAAAATTCGAAATAAAAATGGAATGAACGCCCATTTCAGCTTATATCTTCCGTTTCCATAGTAATAAAATAAACGCATTTGTAGAAAAAGAACGTATATATGCTTGACGTAGAAAGAAATTCTATCTAAAATAGGAAATGAACAGAAAGATAGATGTCTTTTGTGATATCTGTCCTTTTTTTGTCTGGCTTTGCGGGTAAACTATAAAATGATTTAGTGCTATTGGTTTAACGGGTTTAAACTTTTTTCGCTTATTCGAATAAGACGTTACAATCCCGTTTTGCTTTTCACGTCTGTATAGAAATGTTTCAGAATATAAAGCAAGGAATGATTTAGTATGGATTTTGAAATAGATTCTGGATGGAAATTGCATCCCGTTGGTGGTGACACTGGACAAGCGTATATGGGTACAAGGGCAGAAGAAAAGCTTTTTTTGAAGCGAAATTCTTCACCTTTTTTAGCTGCATTATCGGTTGAAGGAATTACTCCAAGATTGATGTGGACAAAACGCATCGGCAATGGAGATGTACTAACCGCCCAAGAATGGTTAAACGGAAGAGCACTTACTAAAACAGAGATGTCCTCACCACAAGTAGCAAAACTCATTAGTCGAATACATAACTCTGCGACATTGAGAAGAATGCTTGCTCGTGTAGGCGGTGAAATTGTTACTCCTGATCAATTAATTCAAAAGTATGAAGATAACTTGCCTTTAGATTTATACAATCATCCGTTACTATCACGAATAATAAAAAAACTAAAAGCTGAAGTAGACTTAATGAATATAGTTGAAACAAAAGTTTGTCATGGAGATATTTACCGGAAAAATTGGCTTTTATCAGATGAGAACCGTCTTTATCTAGTTGATTGGGATTCAGCTATGCTATGTGATCCAGCTATGGATCTGAGTATGTTGCTTTGTCAATATGTACCAAAAGATAACTGGATCGATTGGTTAGTTCACTATGATACGGAGCTGACAGAAGAGCTGAAAACGCGTATCATGTGGTATGCATTGATGAATTACTTGATTCAAACAAAAAAACACCACAGCGAAACCAGGTTCCATGAAATGAATAAAGACATTATTATGTTACAAACTCTTTATCAAGGTCAAAATTATTTTTTTTAATTAACGATTAACTCTAATTAGTTTAGCATTTATTCAAATCCTCTTCCTGTTTTTGAAGAGGATTTTTCTATGTAATGAGCAAAAAATAATAGAATACTAAAAAGAATGGAGAATAAGAATATGCGTTTAAGAAATAAACCAAATGCACCACAAAAAATTGCTGATTTTCCTCAGTATATACCAGAACAACCTGATAATTGGGTAGGAAGATGGCACGAAAGATTTGGCAATAATCACCCCATTCATATTGAAGTCGGTACAGGAAAAGGCCGCTTTATTACGGAAATGGCAAAGTTACACCCAGAAATTAATTATATTGGTATTGAACTTCAGATGAGTGTCATAGTTGTAGCATTAGATAGATTAATCGAGGAACAATTGCCGAATCTTCAATTATTACATGTTAATGGGGGTTCTGTAACTCAATATTTTGCAGAAGGAGAAGTTGACCAAGTTTATTTAAACTTTTCTGATCCTTGGCCAAAAACACGTCATGAAAAAAGACGTTTAACGTATAAGAGCTTTTTAGAAAGTTATGAGACCATCCTTGTATCCGAAGGTGAAATTCATTTTAAAACAGATAACCAAGGGTTGTTTGAATATTCATTGAGCAGTTTTTCAAAGTATGGCATGACACTTGAACAAGTATGGTTAAACTTACATGAGAGTGACTTTGAAGGAAATGTTAGGACTGAATATGAAGAAAAGTTTTCTTCAAGAGGCAGTCGGATTTATCGTGTAGTAGCAAAATTCCCTAAAAAAATCAAATAAGAAAAAGCGTTGAACCCAGAAACTATTCTGGGTTCAACGCTTTTTCTTATGGCTTTATACTTTTTAGTGTTGATAGCTTAGTTAAAAAAATGGTACGAAAATTCTGGAGGAATAGATTTTGCTTGTAGCCATGTATTGAATTCAATGCGAATTATAAAGCGTTAGCGCTTCAGCGATTAAGCTTTGTTTGAGGCTTGAAAGTCTGAAGACGTCCTTGGCTTCAGATGGTTCCATGGCTCTCCACAAGCAAACTCGTCTATTCCAGAAGAAATGTTGTTTTCTTCTATTCAACACCATTTGGCGAAGAGTTTTTCTTATTAAATACGGTATAAATCTAAGATACTACCTGTGTAAGCATCTGCAATAAATTCATATTGAATTAATTGGTCTTCTTCAATTCTTGAAATTCCGCCATAATAAACATCAGTTTTAAGCGCAAATTTTTGTAAGGGTACTTTTTGTAGTTCTATCCATGAACCTTCTATAGGACCTTCTTTTAAAAATAATTGTTTAACGTATTTTAAAATGGTATCTCCATGAATTGTTTTTTTTGCAGTGATTAGTTTATGAAGGAAATAACCGCAAGTTAATCCAGTTCCAAGAAGTAAGGCGCCAGCTAAAATATATGGTGTTGTTTCTTTTGTTTTACATACCATTTAATAAACTCCCCAATCTAATATTATTTTTTTATAGTATACCATGTTTAAAAATAAATGAAATTAAAGCATTCCTTCTTAAAATTAATTCGATTTAAGGTATAATAGAATAAATAGAGTTATAAGGGGGATAGATCATATAGGTTGAAGGAAAAGAACCTATATGGGGAAATACTTATGGAAGATAAAACATTCGATTTAATCAAGAAATTAACTGAAGCTCAAGGAACAAGTGGCTTTGAACACCGTGTACGTGATATTATGCGTAAAGAAATGACTCCATTAGTAGATGAAATTCAGCAAGATGGTCTTGGAGGTATTTTTGGAATCCGTAAAAGTAAAATAGAAAATGCTCCGAAAATCATGGTAGCAGCTCATATGGATGAAGTTGGTTTTATGATAGCCAGCATTTCAAAACAAGGATTATTTAGAGTTGTACCTTTAGGGGGATGGAATCCATATGTAGTTTCAGCACAACGGTTTACACTTCAAACTGCTAAAGGCGACTACCCATGTGTTTCTTCCTCTGTTCCGCCGCACTTATTGAGAGGTAAAGATGGAGCTGGGAGCAAATTAGACATTGCTGATATTTTATTTGATGCAGGTTTTGATTCTAAAGAAGAAGCTGAAGCATTTGGAGTACGCCCAGGAGATGCAATCGTGCCTGACGTGGAAACGATAAAAATGGCTAATGGTAAAAAGATTTTAAGCAAAGCTTGGGATAATCGTTATGGTACAACGGTTGTTATTGAAGCTTTAAAAGAACTACAAGGTGAGCAGCTGGCGAATACACTAATTGCTGGAGCTAATGTTCAAGAAGAAGTCGGTTTGCGAGGAGCAAAGGGAGCGGTTCATCAATTTAAACCAGATTTATTTTTTGCTGTAGACTGTTCACCTGCGGATGACTTAACAGGAGATAAAACTAAGTTTGGTCATCTTGGAGAAGGCTTTTTATTAAGAATCCAAGATCCAGGAATGATTACTTTAAAAGGAATGCGTGAATTTTTGTTGGATACTGCAACAACACACAATATTCCGTATCAATATTTTGTTTCTAAAGGCGGTACAGATGCTGGTGCAGCTCATCAAATGAACAATGGAGTTCCAAGTGCGGTCATTGGCGTGTGTGCTCGTTACATCCACACACATCAAACGGTCTTTCATATAGATGACTATGCAGCAGCAAAAGAGATGGTTGTGCAAGTTGCACGGACTCTAGATCGTAGTACCTTTGAAACGATTATGAAAAATAATTAATGGAATAGAAAGAGGGTAAGAAAATGGAATTATTAAATACTATTGAGGAATTCTATATAATGGTTAAAGAAAGTAAAAGAAAAACGATTTTCTTTTTCACGGCTGATTGGTGTGGAGATTGTCAATTTATCAAACCTATTATGCCTGAAATAGTCGAAAACCATTCTGAAATTGATTTTGTAGAAGTCGACCGTGATAAATTTATTGATCTTTGTGGCGAGTTGTCTATTTTTGGAATTCCTAGTTTTGTGGCATTTGAGAATGGAGAAGAGATTGGACGCTTTGTAAACAAAGACCGCAAAACTAAAGAAGAAATAGAGCAGTTTATAGAAACACTTTAATGGGTTGCTAAATTGATAAGAGGAGATGTGATTATGTTAGATACACAACAATACCAACGTATACTGATTGCGGTAGATGGAAGTGAATCTTCAGAAAACGCACTTATAAAGGCTATTAAAATAGCAGAAAGAAACAATAGTGAATTAATTATTGCTCACGTTTTTGATGTAAACTCTTATGCTTTAGGAATGATAGATACTGCGGGTATAACGGCTATAGATGCAATCGGAATTGATACAGACAAAGAAATAATGGAAAATCTTTTGAAAGAGTATAAACAAACAGCTATTAAACATCATTTGAAAAATGTTGAAACAATCATGGTACAAGGTGCTCCAAGAAAAGAATTAACTCAAAGTATACCAAATGATTACCATGTAGATTTGATTGTAGTTGGACAAACGGGTATGAATGCTGTTGAAAGATGGATGATGGGTAGCGTGAGTGAACATATTATTCGCAACGCTCCTTGTGACGTTCTAGTTGTACGAAATAAAAAACAAGATGAGGAAGTTAATAATGATTAGTATTTATAATAAAGCAGGTATTGGGGACACTCTTATTGTTATGTTAGACAATAGTGAACCTAAAGAACAAAGTTTTGAAAAAAATCAGGATGTTGTTCGTATTTTTAAAGAAGCAACCAATCAAACGGTTGGCTATAATTTTTTCAATAGTTCTCGATTTATTACTATTGAGGGAACGGGGCAAGTAATTTTGACTAAGGAACACGTAAGCAGTTTAAATGAAGAAATTGCTTTAGCAGGATTTTCTGATACTTTGGAGTCAGATGAATCTCCAAAATTTGTCATCGGAGAAGTGAAAGAATGTGCGGCACATCCTGATTCGGATCATTTATCTATTACGCAAACTGAGGTAGATAATGGAGAAATACTTCAAATAGTTTGTGGAGCCTCTAATATTGCTCAAGGCCAAAAAGTTGTTGTTGCTAAAGTAGGTGCTTTGATGCCTAACGGAATGGCTATATGGGATGGAGAGTTAAGAGGAGAACCAAGTCACGGCATGATTTGTTCAGCTCGAGAGTTAAACTTAACAGATCTTCCGAAACAAAAAGGTATTTTAGTTTTGCCAGATTCAGCCGTAACAGGCGAACAATTTCAATTGATTTAATTAAAAAAAAGACCCAAAAGCCCACTTTCAAAAAACAAAAAATTTTTTTTTGAAAGTGGGCTTTTGGTAATGTCTTTTTTTTTGTGTCTGTTTTGAAAAGATATCGTATGTTTCTTAAAGAAAGCACCTATAATCGCGCTATTTTTTATGGTAAACTAAGATTCGTAGTAAGGCAGGAAAGGAGGGTCATCATGCCCAAATATGATGGACCTAGTTATGAAAAAAATCAAGATCGCCAAAAAAAATTTAAATTTCCTTTCTATCGTGATGTTGAGAACGCACCGAATAAGGAAGAGTCGATTAAGAATTCCCAATTAAAAAATAAGGATAATCAACCAACCAAACAAGTAATAAAAAATGAAAAGAAAAATTCTAGGATTGATTTTACAACATTTCAAAAAGATAATATTTCTGTTAGAAACTATCTTTCAACCATTGGGAAAGAGGAACAACAGAAACAACTTGAATTGAAAAAACAAAAAAAACAATTTGAGAAAAGAATTAAACAAACAACTTATTCAAAAGAATCGTTAAAACATGCAGCTACTCCTTTTCAAGAAGGGAGAAGTTCGACTCCTTTTAAAGTTCAAAAGATTCCGTCTCCTTATTATGGATTTCAAGAGAGATCTAATAAGAAAAGTGAAGAAACCAATTACACAAGTATTCTTTTAGAGTTAAAAAAGAAATCAGAAGATTTCTTGCTATTTGAAGAGTATTTATTAAATGAATCAAACCAATCTTTTGTACATACAAGAGAGAAACAAGTAGAAGTGATTCAAGAAGTAGAAGTGTTACCAGAAGAAGAAACGATTCAAGAAGCAGAAGTGTTACCAGAAAAAGAAGTGATTCAAGAAGCAGAAGTATTACCAGAAGTAGAAACGGTACAAGAAGTAGGGATAATACAAGTACCCGCACAAGAAATAACTGAGGAAATTACAGAAGTTGTTACTAGTAATTCTGAATCAATAGTTGTTGAGAGCTCGTTAAATTCTGCAAAGAAAAAGCGTGGGTTATCTCGTTCTTTAGCTGGCATGATTGAAGAAGAGCAAAATATTCGACTTAATCGCGGGAAAAATGTAGCAAGGTATTTTGGTGAAGGAAAAACTTTGGCAACAAAAGCAAAAAATTCTATTAAATCAACTCGCATTTCTAGTAAAACTAAAGTTCAAAGTGCTGAAGAAATAGAAAATATGGAACTTATGGCAGCGCTAAGTCGAATGAATTATTTAGATAAACAAACTTTTCCAACTAATGATTTAGAACAAACTGAAAAACTAGAACAATCTCAAGAACTCATTGAAACACAATCAGAAACACAATCAGAAACACAATCAGAAACACAATCAGAAACACAATCAGAAACACAATCAGAAACACAATCAGAAACACAATCAGAAACACAATCAGAAACACAATCAGAAACACAATCAGAAACACAATCAGAAACACAATCAGAAACACAATCAGAAACACAATCAGAAACACAATCAGAAACACAATCAGAAACACAATCAGAAACACAACTGGATACCACTTTTACCGAAGTAATTGAAGAAAATAATTCTATCAGTAACTTAGAAGAGTCAAACCAAGATGAAATAGAAAAGAATAGTGAAATTATCACTCCTTTGTTGGAAATGACAGAAGAAATATATGATGAAAATTATAAGTTTCCATCAGTAGACCTTTTGCTTCGACCTGTAAAACTTGAACCAAATGCAATTGACGATTGGGTTCTAGAACAAGCAGAAATATTAAATGAGTCTTTAGATGCTTTTAATATCCATGCTCAAGTAATCGGTTGGACGATTGGGCCAGCAGTTACTCAATTTGAACTTCAATTAGGGCGTGGTGTAAAAGTTAACAAAATTACGAATCTATCTGATGATTTAAAACTTTCGCTAGCGGCAAAAGATATTCGTATAGAAGCTCCGATTCCTGGGAAAAGTTCGGTAGGGATTGAAATTCCGAATAAAAAATCAAGACCTGTGATGCTATCAGAAGTGATGGAAAGTAAAGAGTTTAAAGAAAGTCATTCTCCTTTAACGGTTGCAATTGGAGTTAATATAGCAGGTGAAGCAGTTGTCTCGACTATCGATAAAATGCCTCATGGTTTGATTGCCGGAGCAACAGGTTCAGGTAAAAGTGTTTTTATCAATTCACTTTTAGTAAGTTTGCTGTATAAAGCTACACCAAGTGAAGTGAAATTGCTTTTAATTGATCCAAAAGCAGTTGAGTTAGCTCCTTATAATGAAATTCCCCATCTCCTTTCACCAGTCATTTCCGAACCTAAAGCAGCTAGTGAAGCTTTAAAGTGGGCAGTAAACGAAATGGAAGAACGTTACCAAAAACTAGCAGCTGCAGGAGTTCGAAATATTCAACGCTTTAATGAAAAAGCAGAAGAACATGAAGATTTTGGGTTGAAGATGCCTTATATTGTCATTATTATTGATGAATTGGCTGATTTGATGATGGTGGCTAGCAACGATGTACAAGATTCAATTGCTAGAATTACTCAAAAAGCTAGAGCAGCGGGAATTCATTTAATTGTTGCTACACAACGCCCAAGTGTGGATGTCATTACAGGAACTATAAAAAATAATATTCCGACTAGGGTAGCCTTTATGGTATCTAGTCAAGTTGATTCACGTACGATCTTAGACACAGGTGGAGCTGAAAAGCTACTTGGAAGAGGAGATATGTTGTTCCAAGAAAATGGATCAGGACGCCCAATTCGTGTGCAGGGAACGTATGTTGAAAAAGAAATAGAGCGTATTGTTAAACACGTGAAAGACCAACGATCCGCAAATTATCTATTTGAACCCGAGTCACTGATGATGAAATTAGAATCAGTAGAGGGAAAAGATGAACTATTTGAAGATGTCCTTCCTTTCATTGTTTCAGAAGGACAGGTTTCAGCATCTGCTCTCCAACGAAAATTCAAAATCGGATTTAATCGAGCAGCCAATCTAATCGAATCTCTAGAAAATGAAAATTTTATATCTGGTCACAAAGGATCAAAACCGCGAGAAGTATTTTTGACAAAAGCTGATTACGAAGAAAAGTTTTTATAAATAATTCTACTGAAAAGTGAAAAACAGGTTTCGCGTAAGTCGACCTCCCAAAATACTGATTTTTGGAGGTCGTTTTATGTCTTGTTTACTCTCTTAATTAGAAATAAACATGTCATTTGCAAAAAAAATATTAAAAAATTATGACAATTGTATAGTTGAATCCGTTCACAATATTTCATTCTGCTAAGAGTCAGAGGAAAACGAGTTTTTAAGTGTGCTATTAAATTAATTCATGGTATACTAATTTCGTTGTAATTTTGTCTTTTTTAACTACCACTAAACGAATCATCTTATTTTAATGAGAAATACAAAGATGGTTTTTTTAACTCATCGTTCTATACTAACATTAAAGAACGTACTGGAATAGGATACATTAAATAGTCTCTCTCAAACATAACCATTCAAAAAGCATAAGGCTGAATTTACGAATATGGAGGAAATAAAGTAATGAAAAAAGAAACAATTTATCATTTTGTTGGTATTAAAGGTTCTGGTATGAGTGCTCTAGCTTTAATTTTGCACGATAAGGGATTTAAAGTTCAAGGATCGGATATTGAAAAATATTTCTTTACACAAAAAAATATTGAAGAAGCTAAAATACCAATGTTAAATTTTGACAAAGAAAATATTCATCAAGGATTAACTGTTATTGCGGGAAATGCTTTCCCAGATACTCATGAAGAAATAGTTGCGGCTAATGAATTAGGCTTAACCGTTATTCGTTACCATGATTTCTTGGCACAATTCATTGGTCAATTTACTAGTGTTGCAGTTACAGGATCACATGGAAAAACAAGTACAACAGGTTTATTAGCCCATGTGTTAAGTCCACTTAAAAGCACAAGTTACTTAATCGGAGATGGAACTGGTCATGGAGTACCTGATGCAGACTTCTTTATTTTAGAAGCATGTGAATACCGTCGTCATTTTTTAGCTTATCAACCGGATTACGCTATTATGACAAATATTGATTTTGATCATCCAGACTATTATAGCAGTCTTAGTGACGTCTTTGATGCCTTCCAGTCAATGGCAGTTCAAGTGAAGAAAGCTATTGTGGCTTGTGGAGATGACGAACAGTTACAAAAACTCCAAGCTAATGTACCAATCTTATATTATGGTTTTGAAGATCATAATGATTTTCAAGCTAAAAATATGACTCGTTCAACTACAGGTTCTACATTTGATGTTTATGTAAGAGATGAGTTTTATGGACATTTTGAGATTCCAACGTTTGGTAAACATAATATTCTTAATGCTCTTAGTGTAATTGCTATTTGCCAATATGAAAATATTGATAAAGAAGGCGTAATAGAAAATTTAAAAACATTTAAAGGCGTTAAACGTAGATTTAGCGAAAAACAAATGTTGGACATGGTAATCATTGATGATTACGCACATCACCCATCTGAAATTCGTGCAACAATTGATGCTGCTCGTCAAAAGTATCCGGATAAAGAAATTATTGCTATTTTTCAACCACATACTTTTACTCGAACAGTCGCATTGCTGAGTGATTTTGCGGAATCGTTGAATTTAGCTGACTCTATTTATCTATGTGATATCTTTGGATCAGTACGTGAAAATCAAGGAGACGTTACGATACAAGATTTAGTTAATAAAATCGATAATGGTGCGTCAATATTAAGCGAAGAAAATATGTCACCATTGTTAGACCATCATGATGCAGTTGCTATTTTTATGGGAGCTGGAGATGTTCAAAAATTTGAACTAGCATACGAGACATTGCTAAGTCATTCAGCATTAACAAAAGAATAGAAAAAAGACCAAAAGCTGTGGAATTAACCATAGCTTTTGGTCTTTTTATCCAAATTTATTTTAATTACCAGACTATCTGAAAAGTGCTAAACTAAACTCAAGAGTTACAAGACTAGAGAAATTGTAGATCGGATAATCAAGTTCGCTATCCTTCTGCTTTTTTGTTAAAATAGTAACGATAAGTAAGGCTTTCAAAAGAAGTTATTAGATGACTAAATGAGTTAAAACAGTAGCAGCTAAAGGAGTTTTATGATGAATGAGAAAAAGAAATTAGTATTGATTGATGGAAATAGTGTTGCATATAGAGCTTTTTTTGCATTACATTCACAATTAGAAAGAATGAAAAATAAGAACGGTTTACACACGAATGCATTATATGGTTTTCATAATATGATTGATAGTGTATTAACAAAAGAAAAGCCAACACATGTTTTGGTTGCTTTTGATGCTGGAAATACAACCTTTCGCCATAGTTTCTTTGATGAGTATAAAGCCGGTCGATCAAAGACACCAAGAGAATTCTCAGAACAAATGCCTTATCTAAGAGAGTTGTTGGATGGATTTGGGATTAGACATTATGAATTAGAAAACTTCGAGGCAGATGATATTATTGGAACTTTGGCCACAAAAGTTGATCCAACAATATATGATGTAGTAGTTATATCTGGTGATCGAGATTTAACACAGTTGGCAAAAGAGAATGTCCGAGTTGACATTACTGTAAAAGGTGTTAGTGAGTTAAAAGGGTACACAACTGAATCAATTTATGAAGAGATGGGTATTAGCCCGCTTCAAATCATTGATATGAAGGGTTTAGCAGGGGACGCATCAGATAATATACCAGGAGTAACAAAGATTGGCGAAAAGACAGCTCTTAAGTTATTGAAAGAGTATGGATCAGTAGAAGGAATTTATGAAAATATTGATTTATTAAAGAAAAGTAAAATGAAAGAAAATCTGATAAATGAAAAAGAAACAGCACTACTAAGTAAACGACTTGCGACTATTGATACCGATTCTCCTATAAAAGTTGGCGTTGAAGAATTGAGTTTCAATGGACCAAACATGGAAAAACTTATTTCTTTTTATAAAGAAATGGATTTTAATTCTCATTTAAGTAAACTTGACACTGCGGAATATGATGCAGAACAAAATAGTCAAAAAGAAGCTATTTTATATACAATCGTTACGGAAATTACAGAAAGTATGTTTAATAATAATATGGCTCTTTATGTAGAAATATTAGGCGACAACTATCATACTTCTCCTATTTTTTGTATTGGATGGGGAGATGACGAACATATTTATGTTGCGGAACCAGAAGTTGTTTTTGCATCAGATGATTTTAAAAACTGGGCAAAAGATAGTGGAGCTCAAAAACAAGTATTTGATGCTAAAAGGACCTATGTTGCATTAAAGAGACAAAGTGTGGATATCGCATCAATTGACTTTGATATCCTATTGGCTTCTTATTTGCTAAACACAAAAGACAATAGTAAAGATCTATCGGAAGTGGCTACAGAACATGAGTATTATGAGGTTTCCTCAGATGAAAGTGTTTATGGAAAAGGGGCAAAAATTGCTATTCCAGAAGAGAAGACTGTGACATACGATCATATTGCAAGAAAGATAAAAGCGATTCGTACCTTAAGTAAACAATTAGGAGAAAACTTAGAAAAGAATGAGCAAACCAAATTGTTTAATGAAATGGAACTGCCTTTATCCATCGTTTTAGCTGAAATGGAACTTACTGGGGTAAAAGTAAACGATAAACGATTAATGGAAATGAAAGAAGAATTTGCCATTCGTCTAACAGATATTGAACAACGAGTATATGAACTAGCTGGTGAAAAATTCAATTTGAACTCACCAAAACAATTAGGCGTTATTTTATTTGAGAAGATGGGTTACCCTGTGATTAAAAAGACTAAAACAGGTTATTCTACTGCAGTGGATGTTTTAGAGCAATTAAGAGAACAAGCTCCGATTGTTGAGCATATTCTAGATTATCGTCAAATTGCTAAAATACAATCCACTTATATAGAAGGTTTATTGAAAGTAATTGATAAAAAAACCGGGAAAATTCATACACGCTACATGCAGACAATTGCTCAAACGGGACGCTTAAGTTCAGTTGATCCTAACTTACAAAATATTCCGATTCGATTAGAAGAAGGTCGAAAGATTAGACAAGCCTTTGTTCCTAGTCATGAAGGTTGGGAAATATTTGCATCTGATTACTCGCAAATCGAATTGCGTGTATTGGGTCATGTTTCAGACGATAAATTACTAAAGGAAGCTTTTATTGAGGGGCAAGATATCCATTCAAGTACGGCTATGCGCGTATTTGGTATTGGATCACCAGAAGAAGTTTCCTCTGAGATGCGTCGTAGAGCTAAGGCTGTTAATTTTGGGATTGTTTACGGCATAAGCGACTATGGTTTATCTCAAAATTTAGGAATTAGTCGAAAAGAAGCGCAGCAATTTATTGATACGTATTTTGAAAAATATCCTGGCGTAAAAAAATATATGGAAGATATCGTGAGAGAGGCAAAAGATAAAGGGTTTGTTGAAACGCTCTTCCAACGTCGTCGTTATTTACCAGAGATCAATTCTCGAAATTTCAATTTGCGCTCATTTGCTGAAAGAACAGCTATCAACACACCTATCCAAGGGAGTGCAGCAGATATTATAAAAATTGCTATGATTAAAATGGACGAAAAATTAAAAGAGTCAACTATGCAAGCAACTATGTTGTTGCAAGTACATGATGAACTAATTTTTGAAGCACCAAAAGAAGAAATTGAACAACTAAGAGCATTAGTGGCTGAAGTTATGGAAGGTGCAGTAGAATTATCTGTTCCGTTAAAAGTTGACAGCAACAGTGGAAAAAGCTGGTATGAAGCGAAATAATAAAGAAAGTGTTTCTGCTAGGATTAGTAATAGCAGAAGCACTTATTTTATCTAGAAAGGAAGAAATACGTTGCCGGAATTACCTGAAGTTGAAACAGTTAGAAAAGGGTTAGAAAAACTTGTATTAAAAGCAACGATAGAATCCGTTGAGGTGTATTGGGATCGTATTATTTCAGGACCAATTGAAACTGCTGAGTTTAAACGCATTTTAATGGGCGAAAAAATCATGGAATTTGATAGACGAGGAAAATACATTATTATTCGTTTTAACCAATGGGCACTGGTCTCGCATTTGCGGATGGAGGGGAAATATGAAGTAGAAGAATCAGCAGCACCTCTAAAAAAACATACGCACGTTGTTTTTCATTTAGCGGATGGGAGAGACCTACGTTACTTGGATGTGCGTAAATTTGGACGGATGACGCTTGTGCCAATAGGAGAAGAATTTACTGCGACTGGGATAAGGTTGCTAGGCCCAGAGCCTATGGTAGAAACTTTTGACAAAGCAATATTTTATAGGACGTTGCAAACAAAAAAAAGAGCAATTAAGCCTCTGTTGTTAGACCAAAAGATAGTAGCAGGTTTAGGAAATATCTATGTAGATGAAGCACTATTTTTAGCTAAAATTCATCCCTTGAGAACGGCGAATAGTTTGCAAAAAATTGAAGTTTCTAAATTACACGAAGCCATCATAAAAGTACTTGGTGACGCAGTTGAAGCGGGAGGGACGACTATTCGTACGTATCAAAATGCGTTAGGAGAAGCTGGTTCATTTCAAGTGAATTTGTCTGTCTATGGTAAAAAAGGGCTACCTTGCGTTCGTTGTGGTACACCCATCGAAAAGATTAAAGTTGCACAAAGAGGGACTCATTTTTGTCCTATGTGCCAGCGATTAAGTGTTGATTAATAAAAAAGAGGCGATAGAATGACTGTGATCTTAGGATTAACTGGAAGTATTGCTACGGGTAAATCAACTGTCAGCAAAATATTTAAAGAACAAGGATTTCCTGTGGTGGATGCAGATCTTGGAGCAAGAGAAGTCGTCAAACCAGGAACAGAAGGATTGTGTGAAATAAAAAAGCAATTTGGCGATCACGTTATTTTGTCTGACGGCACGTTAAACCGAACGGCATTAGGGGAAATTGTGTTTAAAGACGAAAAACAAAGAGAAAAGCTAAATGTGATCTTATCTAAACGCATCTATCAATGGCTGATGGACCAAAAAGAAGAGTGTTTGAAACGAGACCCTGCGATTCTTGTGTTGGATATCCCGCTTTTATTCGAGTCGGGTTATGAAAAAGAAGTGGATCAAGTGATGGTAGTAGCTACGACCAAAGAGACTCAAATCAATCGATTGATGAATAGGGATAAGATAGGAATAGAAGAAGCAATTCAAAAAATCAACTCTCAAATCCCAATTTCAGAAAAAATTGTTCTTGGAGATAGCGTTATTGACAATAGCGGGTCAACCGAAAATACAAAACAACAAGTTATAGATTGGATAGACAAAATAACAGCCAAATAAGAGACGCAAGAACAAGTATTTTCGCTTGTTCTTTTTTTATAGATCAAATTTACTCCTTATTTAACCGGTTTTAACTCTAGTCTATGTGTGGTATAATAAAGCAAATAAATGCGTACAAATAGAGTGTTAATAAGAATAACACTTAAGATAGGAATGATAAACATGCAATGTCCACGCTGTCAAAATAATGGTTCTAAAGTTGTCGATAGTCGTCCAGCAGATGATGGGCGTGCTATTCGCAGAAGAAGAGAATGCGAAGCATGCAATTTCCGCTTTACTACATTTGAACGAGTAGAAAAAACACCGCTGTTAGTGATTAAAAAGAATGGAACCAGAGAAGAATTTAATCGCGAAAAAATTCTAAGAGGATTGATTCGTTCATGTGAAAAACGACCTGTAGCGATGGAGCAAGTCGAAAAGATAGTTGATGAGGTAGAGAATCAAATCAGAGGATTAGGCGAAAATGAAATTGCTTCTGCTATTATTGGAGAATATATTATGGAAAAATTAGCTGATGTAGACGAAGTAGCTTATATCCGTTTTGCTAGTGTTTATCGTCAATTTAAAGATATGAGTGTCTTTTTAAAAGAATTACAGGAATTTGAAAGAAAAAAACTGAAAAAAATTAATTGAAACAGAAAGGTGGGAGTTGTTTTGGGATATCCATGGAAAAACTTAAGTCCCAAGGATGGTTTTTTAGTAAAACAACAGGCATTGCTTTCGGATATCGATCAAAAAATTCTCACTTTTTTGTATCAACCTTTAGTAGGAAATGCTGCATACAGTCTTTATATGACTTTGTGGACAGAGATAGAAGAAGAGAATTACTGGAGTGAAGGAATCTTACATTCTGAATTGCTAGCTTTGTTAAATATTGGTATCCCTGAGTTGTATCAAGCTAGAATTAAACTTGAAGCAATAGGGTTGATTAAAACGTACCTTCAAACAAGTCCGACTAAGTTAATTGTCTATGAATTACAAGCTCCCCAAACGAGTGACGTCTTTTTTAAAGATGATTTATTGAGTTTGTTGTTATTAGAAAAAGTTGGAGAACGAAAATTTAAAAAATTAAGAAATCGCTTTGTTGTAGAAACTATAGATAAAAATAAGTTTCAAGAGATCACAAAGTCTTTCTTGGATGTTTTTCAATTTGACGCAGAATTACTAAAAAGAGAGAAAGAATTACTTAAACAACCGGTTTCTTATATTGGCAATACAAGTTCTACTAGACCCAGAGTGGATCCTAAAACATTTGACTTGAAATTCTTTTATACAGGATTAAATCAACAATATATCAACCGTTCTTCGATTACAAAAGAAATTGAAGAGACAATCCTAGTATTGCATACGCTATACGGCTTAGATGAATTAGCTATGCAACAATTTGTATTAAATGCTTCGGATATCGAAACGGGTAAAATTGACGAAAAAAGATTGAAAAGATTAGCGTATGATGATTACCACAACAAAAACCAACAAAACATTTCGTTAAAAGACGTTGTGGAAAAGGATATAGAAGTAGAATCAAACCAACAGAAAATGCGCGAAACAGAACTAACTAAAAGAGGATTAACTAAAGAAGACATTGCCGTTATTGAAGTGAGTGAGCAAATAAGTCCGGTTGATTTTATGAATTCTATTAAAGATCAAAAAGGTGGGTTTGTCACAAAACCAGAAGAGTGGACATTAGAAGAAATTGTCAAAAAAGCTAACTTGCCAACGGCCGTTATCAATATTTTGATTCACTATATTCTAGTGGTAAGGAATAATCCAACGTTGGATCAAAAATTAGCCTATAAGATTGCAAATGATTGGGCACAAGAGAAAGTCCTTGCGCCTGAAGAAGCGATTCAAAAAGTGAAAAAAATGTATTCTGAAAATGCTGAAAAACGACAACAACAAGAAAGTCGCAGTAAATCATATACGCAAAACAGAGGCAAAACAAATTATGGCAATCAAACAACGACAAGAAAAGAGACCCTTCCTGATTGGGCTAAAGAAGGAAATAATCAATTGGAAGAAAAGCCGATGAGTGAAGAAGAGCAAAAAGCATTTATGGAAAGATTGAAAAGAATTCAAAATTTCGGCAAAGAAGGTGAATAATGATGGAAGATATCGGTGAAAGCCTGACACGAATGATTAAAGAGCGTAATTTAAATCATAAATATGAGGAATTGATCCAAGAAGTATTAGATGATCCAGATGTCATGCAATTTATTGAAGACAATCGCCAAAAATTAGACGATGAAGCAATTGTCAAAAGTTATGCTAAGTTGTATGAATACGTACAAGAAAAAAAGAAATTTCATTTAAATAAAGGTATGATGGCACCTGGATACCATCCTAAATTGATTTTAAACTACCATTATATTGACGTAACTTATGTACCTTCTGCTGAGTTAGTTGCTAGGCAAAAAGAATTAGAAATCAAAAATCGTATTTATTCTATGGATATGCCTAAAGATGTTCGGAATGCAACATTAGCTGATTTTGAATTGACAGATGAACGACGGTTTGCGATTTCAGAGGTATATGACTTTATTGATGCTTATATGACGAGTCCTAAAGCTTACCATAAAGGTTTGTATTTACAAGGATCATTTGGTGTAGGGAAAACGTATCTTTTAGGTGCGTTAGCACATGAATTAGCTAAAAACGGATTTCCTTCTACGCTTATGCACTTTCCGTCATTTGCAGTGGAAATGAAACAATCTATTGGCAAGAATAATACCGGTGAAAAGTTAGAGTTTGTAAAAAAAGCCCCAATACTTATGTTAGATGATATTGGTGCGGATTCTATGTCTAGTTGGATAAGAGATGATGTATTAGGAGTTATTTTACAGTACCGTATGCAAGAACAATTGCCTACTTTTTTCTCTTCTAATTTTGATATGAAACAACTTGAAGAAGAACACTTAAGGGTAACTCAAAGAGGCGAAGATGAACCATTAAAAGCAAAAAGAATAATGGAAAGAGTTCGTTATCTAGCTAAAGAAGTAAAAATGACGGGTTCGAATCGACGCCATCTTCAATAAAGAAAAAAAATACGTATCCTCTCCTTGAAATTAGAAGCAAAAAGTGCTTTAATGATAGATATAAAAGAAATCATTGAGAAAGACACCAAAACTTGGTTGCGATTTTTTTAGAGAAGAAAACAATGCTGAAAGTTTTCTAATTTCGTTCTTGTTTTGACCCCTTTCGAGTGCCGCTGTGAACCTTTTCGTATTAGCAGTTGGTCGTTTAGCTAGCGTTAACAGCTTAGAGTGAATTTAGTGTGTTTACTAAATTCTGAATCTGGGTGGAACCACGTAATGAACGTCCCTTTTATGGTATTTTATATACTATAAAAGGGACTTTTTTGTTTTCTAGCTGAATAAAGATGGTATTTTTAAATTAGAATATGGAGGAATAAACTATGTCAGACATTAACATTACATTTCCAGATGGAGCAGTAAAGTCTTTTCCAGCAGGTTCATCTACAAAAGATATTGCTGAAAGTATCAGCAAAGGTTTAGCTAAAAAAGCATTAGCTGGTAAATTTAACGGAGAATTAGTGGATTTAGTACGCCCACTAGAAGTAAATGGTGAAATTGAAATTATTACACCTGATCATGAAGATGCCTTACAAATTTTGCGTCATTCTACTGCTCACTTGATGGCGAATGCATTACGTCGTTTGTATCCAGATATAAAATTTGGAGTAGGCCCGGCTATTTCAACTGGGTTCTACTACGATACAGATTCTGAAACACCAATAACAGATGAGGATATTCCAAAAATTGAAGCTGAAATGATGGCAATTGTAAAAGAAAACAATCCTATTGTTCGTAAAGAAGTTACTCGGGAAGAAGCATTAGAAATCTTCAAGGATGATCCTTACAAAGTAGAATTGATTACAGCTTTACCTGAATCAGAAAAAATTACAGTTTATGATCAAGGCGATTTTGTGGATTTATGTCGCGGTGTCCATGTGCCATCTACAGGTCGCATTCAAGTGTTTAAACTGTTATCTCTTGCAGGTGCCTACTGGAGAGGAAACTCAGATAATAAAATGATGCAACGAGTTTACGGAACAGCATTCTTTGATAAAAAAGACTTGAAAGAGTTTATAAAAATGCGTGAAGAAGCTAAATTACGTGATCATCGTAAATTAGGGAAAGAATTGGATTTATTTATGATTTCTCCTGAAGTTGGATCTGGCTTGCCGTTCTGGTTGCCAAAAGGTGCTACGATTCGTCGTACGATTGAACGCTACATCACTGACCGTGAGATCAGCTTAGGCTATCAACATGTTTACACACCTATTATGGCGGATGTAAACTTATACAAAACTTCTGGTCATTGGGACCATTATCATGAAGATATGTTCCCCCCTATGGATATGGGTGATGGTGAAATGCTTGTCTTGCGCCCAATGAACTGCCCACATCATATGATGGTATATAAAAATGATGTGCACAGCTACCGTGAGTTGCCGATTCGAATTGCTGAATTAGGACAAATGCACCGCTATGAAAAAAGTGGGGCTTTATCTGGATTACAACGAGTACGTGAAATGACTTTGAATGATGGACATACATTCGTACGCCCAGATCAAATTGAAGAAGAATTCAAACGTACATTAGAATTGATGTTAGCTGTCTATGGTGATTTTAATATTACTGATTATCGTTTCCGCTTAAGTTACCGTGATCCTAACAATACAGATAAATACTTTGATGATGATGCAATGTGGGAAAAAGCTCAAACGATGCTTAAAGCAGCAATGGATGATATGGAACTGGAGTATTTTGAAGCAGAAGGTGAAGCAGCTTTCTATGGTCCTAAACTAGATGTATTAGTAAAAACAGCTATCGGAATTGAAGAAACACTTTCAACAATCCAATTAGACTTTTTACTTCCAGAACGTTTTGACCTAACATATGTAGGAGAAGATGGCGAAAATAATCACCGTCCTGTAGTTATTCACCGTGGTATTGTTTCTACAATGGAGCGCTTTGTAGCTTACTTGATTGAAGAATATAAAGGAGCATTTCCTACTTGGTTAGCACCAGTTCAAGCAACTATTATTCCGGTTAACTTAGATATGCATACAGATTACGCTTACGAGATCAAAAAACAACTGGAAAGTATTGGAATGCGCGTAGAAGTTGACGAACGCAATGAAAAAATGGGGTATAAAATACGTGCTTCTCAAACACAAAAAATACCTTATCAATTAGTTGTTGGAGATAGTGAAGTTCAAGATAATACGGTTGCGGTACGTAAGTATGGCGAGAAAGCAACTGAAACAATTGGATTAACTAATTATTTAGAAAAAGTCTCAGCAGAAATAAAAAACTTTAGCAACTAATTGATTGACATTTTAGATTCAACAAAGTATAATAAATGAGTTGAGAAAATCAAGCAGAAGCACCCGCTTCTCGCCTAAGTTGACGAAAGTGTCTCTGGGCTAGATATAAACGATGATAACTTGCATTCGGTGTGAGTTAGAAATTATTTATAGGCGGGTTCATAATGAACTCGTCTATTTTTCTGCTGTTCTTTCTCTCAAATCTAATGGAGGTGTATGACCATAGCAAAAGATATGATGGTAAATGACGGCATTCGTGCACGTGAATTACGCGTTATTGGTAGTAACAGCGAACAACTTGGTGTAATTACAAAAAGTGAAGCGTTAAAACTTGCAGAAGAAGCAAACTTAGACTTAGTACTAGTAGCTCCAAAAGCAAAACCACCTGTAGCACGTATTATGGACTACGGTAAATTCCGTTTTGAGCAACAGAAAAAAGAACGTGAAGCCCGTAAAAATCAAAAAGTCATTAGTATCAAAGAAGTAAGATTAAGTCCTACTATTGATTTGAATGATTTTAATACTAAATTACGTAACGCACGTAAGTTCCTTGAAAAAGGAGATAAAGTAAAGGCTTCAATCCGATTTAAAGGTCGTGCCATTACTCATAAAGGTATTGGTAAAGAAGTGTTGGATCGTTTAGCTAAAGAAACAGCTGATATTTCAACTATTGAATCAGCTGCTAAAATGGATGGTCGTAGCATGTTCTTAATTTTAGCACCAAAGAATGAAAAGTAAGAGTATTTTGAGGAGGAAATAACAAATGCCAAAACAAAAAACACACCGTGGTTCAGCAAAACGGTTCAAAAGAACAGGTAACGGCGGATTAAAACGTCACCATGCTAAGACAAGCCATATGTTTGCAAACAAATCACAAAAACAAAAACGTAAATTACGTAAATCAGCAATGGTATCTTCTGGCGATATGAAACGTATCCGTCAACAATTAGCTAAATGGTAATCTTTTACCTTAGTGTATTTTAGTTCATTTTAAAAAATGAACAAATGTAGTTTAAATTAGTCAAAAGAGTTTTCTGTAGAGAAAACATCTTAGAGGAGGAAATTAATATGCCACGTGTAAAAGGTGGAACGGTTACTCGTAAACGTCGTAAAAAAATATTAAAATTAGCAAAAGGGTATTACGGTTCTAAACATATTTTATTCAAAACAGCTAAGCAACAAGTAATGAAATCATATACTTATGCTTACAGAGATCGTCGTCAAAAGAAACGTGATTTCCGTAAACTATGGATTGCTCGTATCAATGCAGCTGCTCGTTTAAACAACATGAGCTACAGCACATTTATGCATGGTCTTAAATTAGCAGAAATCGATGTTAACCGTAAAATGTTAGCTGATATCGCTGTTACAGATGCTGCTGCATTCACAGCATTAGCTGAACAAGCTAAAACTGCTTTAAACAACAAATAATATTTTAAAAGCTATTTCACTATTCTGTGAAATAGCTTTTTTTTTGAATGATTTTAAAGTAAATGTGTCGAGAATGTAACAAATAAAACAAAATTTTTAATGAGCAAAACTAGTTGGAAAAACTATAAGTATAGGATTTTTTCAAAAAAAAATGGGAGTACGATTAAAAGAAAACATTTTTATTGCATTATTTTAATAATTTGTATTGAGTTTGTGATAGTAAGATGATAATATGATTTGAGTAAACTAATATTGTGTTATTGATTATTAGAAGAATTGAAAAAGAAATAGGGGGATTTAAAATGAAAAAAAGTAAATTAGTTAGTTTATTAGGGTTAACAGCTACATCTGCATTAGTTTTAGCAGCTTGTGGTGGAAGCGATGGTGAAACAGCAAGTACAGAATCAAAAACTTCTGGATCTTCTGAAGAGCAAGTACTGAACCTGATTGAAAGTGCTGAATTACCAAATATGGATTCTGCAAAATCAACAGATGTAGTAAGTGGTACTGTTTTAAATAACGTAAATGAAGGATTATATCGTCAAAATCCAGAGAATAAACTTGAGTTAGGAATGGCTGAGGAAGAACCTGAAGTCAGTGAAGACGGATTAACTTACACTTTTAAAATCAGAGAAGATGCAGTTTGGTCTAATGGTGAACCCGTTACAGCAAATGATTTTGTCTATGCTTGGCAACGTTTAGCAACTCCTGAAACAGCTGCTGAATACTCATACATGATTGACGGTGTTGTTGAGAATGCTTCTGCAATTTTGACTGGAGAAATGGAACCTTCAGAATTAGGTGCTACAGCTGTTGATGAAAAAACTTTAGAAGTTCAATTAGAAAAAGCTGTACCTTACTTTAAAGATTTACTAACGCTTCCAATGTTTTTACCACAAAACGAAGCTTTCATAACAGAACAAGGTGAAAATTATGCAACTAATAGTGATACTGTTCTGTACAACGGTCCTTTTGTATTAGACGAATGGGATGGAACTGGCTTAAGCTGGGTGTTGAATAAAAATAAAGATTACTGGGATAAAGACACTGTAACGTTAGATACAATCAATGTTGATGTAGTTAAAGAAACATCTACTGCAATCAATTTATACGATACAGGAGCAGTTGACCGTATTACATTATCAGGTGAATATGTACAAACAAAACAAGGCGATCCTGAATTGAAAACTCAACCAACATCATCTGTTTTCTACTTTAAATTTAACCAAGAACGTGATGGAGCAGAAACACCTTTAGCTAATGAAAATATTCGTAAAGCTATTGCAATGGCATTTGACAAACAAGCTTTTGCTGACACAGTTCTTCAAAACGGTTCTATTCCAGCTAATGGATTAGTTCCAGCTGAATTAGCTGTTGATCCTGCTACGGATAAAGATTTCCGTGAACAAAATGGAGATTTATTATCATTTGATGTTGAACAAGCGCAAAAGTATTTTGAAGCAGGTTTAAAAGAGTTAGGTGTAGATTCACTTACTTTAGAAATTCTAGGTGATGATACTGAAAATGCTAAAAAATCTTTAGAATTTATGCAAGGACAATTGACTTCAAATCTGCCAGGTTTAGAAATCAACTTAAGAAATGTTCCATTTAAGGTTCGTTTAGAAGCAAACTCAAATCAAGATTACGATATTCAAATGGCTGGTTGGGGAGCTGACTACGCAGATCCAATTAACTTCTTAGAATTGTTCCATACAGAAAATGGAAATAACAAATCTGGCTACTCTAATCCTGAATATGATGCATTAGTTGAAAGTGCTCAAACAGACGTAACAGATTTAGAAGGCCGTTGGACAGATATGTTAGAAGCTGAAAAAATCTTAATGGAAACAGGCGGAATTGCACCAATCTATCAACGTGCATATTCTGTTTTAGAAAAAGATTATCTTAAAGATTACTCAAGTCACTTAACAGGTGCAGAATACTCGTACAAATGGGCTTCAATTGACGGAAAAGAATAACATTTTAGGAAAAAGAGCGAATGAATATTCGCTCTTTTTTTGTGTTTACCGTGTGAAATGGATAAGTTTCCAATGAGAGTAAGCCGATAGCCGTTTCTCTCCCTTTTGAATGATGATAAAATGATGAAGTTATGAATATTTTATGTTCGAATTTTATTACGATTCATTAGGAGGAAAAGAAGTGAAAAAGAAAAAATATCTTCAGTTAATGGGGTTATCACTAGCTTCTGTTAGTTTATTAGCAGCTTGCGGTGGAAACAAAGAAGAATCGACAACAAATACAGATAGCAAACAAGAACTAAACTTAATTGAGTCAGCTGAATTACCAACAATGGATTCAGTATTAGCAACGGATGCTGTTAGTTTCAATGTAATGAGTAACGTTAATGAAGGATTATACCGTCAAGGACCAGATGGAGAACTTGTGTTAGGTATGGCAGCAGAAGAACCAGAAATAAGCGAAGACGGATTAACGTATACCTTTAAAATCAGAGAAGATGCAGTGTGGTCAAATGATGAGCCTGTAACAGCTAACGACTTTGTTTTCGCATGGAAACGCTTAGCTACACCTGAAACAGCTGCAGAGTACTCTTATATGATTGATGGAGTAGTATTAAATGCAACTGCTGTCTTACAAGGTGAAATGGAACCATCTGAATTGGGTGTAACAGCTGTTGACGACAAAACATTTGAAGTTCAATTAGAAAAATCTGTACCTTATTTTGAAAGTTTAACAACATTGTCAATGTTTTTCCCACAAAATGAAGCTTACTTTACAGAACAGGGTGATGCGTATGCATCAAATAGTGATCACGTTCTTTATAACGGACCTTTTGTACTAGATGAATGGGATGGAACTGGCTTAAGCTGGGTATTAAATAAGAACGAAGGTTATTGGGATGCAGAATCTGTTGAGTTAGATGCCGTTAATATTGACGTTATCAAAGAAACTTCAACTGCTTTGAATCTCTATGATACTGGATCAATTGACCGTATGGTTTTATCAGGAGACTATGTTCAAACACAACAGGGTAACTCAGATTTGAAAACTCAACCTACTTCTACCGTAGCTTATCTTAAATTTAACCAAGAACGTGATGGAGAACAAACAGCTTTAGCTAATGAAAATATTCGTAAAGCTATTGCGATGGCTTTTGACAAACAAGCCTATGTAGATACAGTTCTTCAAAACGGTTCTATTCCAGCTGATGGGCTTGTTCCAGAAGCTTTAGCTGTAGATCCAGCAACGGGTGAAGATTTCCGTGAACAAAATGGTGATTTACTAACATTTGATCTTGAACAAGCTCAAGAATATTGGGAAAAAGGATTACAAGAGTTAGGAGTAGAGTCTTTATCATTAGAAATCTTAAGTGATGATACTGAAAATGCTAAAAAATCAATTGAATTTTTACAAGGACAATTAACACAAAACTTACCAGGATTAGATATCTCACTAAGAAATGTACCATTTAAAGTACGTCTAGATGCTAACAGCAATCAAGACTATGACATCCAATTATCATTATGGGGAGCAGATTATGCTGATCCGATTAACTTCTTAGAGTTATTCCAATCTGAAAATGGAAATAACAAGTCTGGATACAGCAGTGCGGATTATGATGCATTGATTGAAAGTGCCCAAACAAACGTAACAGATTTAGAATCACGTTGGCAAGATATGCTTGATGCTGAAAAAGTATTAATGGATGAAGCAGGTATTGCGCCAATTTATCAACGTGCGTATGCTGTTTTAGAAAAAAATTATGTTGAAAACTTTACAACTCATTTAGTAGGAGCAGAATGGTCACTTAAATGGGCATCTGTTACAAAATAATGTAAATTTAAAATTAGTAGATCAATTAAAAGAAAGAGCCTGGACTTCTGTTCCTGGCTCTTTCTTTACTATTATCACTGAAAAATAGTATATATAAAAACCAACTTAAGAACCTATTTTTTTATAAACAATGTTATAATTAAATGAATAAATTAAATTGGAGGCCTCTATTATGGAAGAAAAAGAACTAAAGATGTTAAAAGAATTAACAGATGCAAAAGGGATCTCAGGAAACGAAGGACAAGTAAGAGAACTATTCGTAAAGTATGCAAATCCTAATGCAGATAGTATTAGCTTCGATGGATTGGGTAGTGTCATTGCAAAAAGCGTTGGAGATAAAACTGGGCCTAAAGTATTGTTTGCTGGACATCTAGATGAAGTAGGTTTTATGGTAACAAACATTACTGAAGAAGGTTTTATTAAATTTCAAACGATTGGCGGATGGTGGGCACAAGTAATGTTGGCTCAACAAGTTCAAATTACAACTGGGAAAAACAAAATTATTCATGGAGTGATTGGATGTAAACCACCACATGTTTTAACTGCTGAAGTACGCAATAAAGCATATGATGTTCAAGAGATGTTTATTGATATTGGAGCTTCATCAAAAGAAGAAGTCATGCAATGGGAAATCAAGCCCGGAGATATGGTAACACCCTATACTGAATTCAGACGGTTAAATGGATCTAAATTTTTATTGGCTAAAGCTTGGGATAATCGTATTGGAACAGCTGTTACTTTAAAAGTATTAGAAAATTTAAAAGCTGAAGGACATCCTAATAAAGCATTTGCTGTTGGAAATGTACAAGAAGAAGTAGGGTTAAGAGGAGCAAAAACAGCAACTCATTTAGTTGATCCCGACATTGCTTTTGCATTAGACACCGGTACAGCTGGAGACACTCCAGGGATGACTGAAAAAGAAGCAGACTCTAAATTAGGAAAAGGTCCACAAATTATTATTTATGATGCTTCAATGATAGCTCACAAAGGCTTGCGTGACTTTGTTGTTTCTGTTGCAGAAGAATTAAATATTCCTTTCCAATATACCGTGATTGCAGGTGGAGGAACGGATGCAGGAAGTCAGCATGTAAGTAAAAATGGTATACCAGCTTTAGCTATAACGGTTGCTACACGCTACTTACACTCTCATACTTCAGTTATTCATGAAGATGATTATTTGAATACTGTAAAACTAGTTACAGAAGTCATTAAGCGTTTAGATAGCGATACTGTTGAAAAAATTAAATACCCTAGTTAAACTAAAATTCAAAAAACTGTAGTGCATATGAAATTCATGCACTACAGTTTTTTCTGATTTATATTCTCGTATCTTTATGACAAATCCATGAACTATGGACTAATCTTTTATAGATAAACGAGAATAACGTTTCCTTTTATTAAAATAACAAGTAAAATAAAGATAATGGAAAAAAATAGGTAATGCTAAATAATATATATGAAAAAAAACGAAAGGGGGGGAATTAATGAAGAGAGCTAAAAAGAGAATTACAGTAATAGGCGGCGGAATAACAGGGCTAGTTACTGCGTATCGTATAAAACAGCAAATTATAAATGAACAGCTGCCTTTTGAACTTATTTTATTAGAGTCTGCTTTAAAAGTAGGTGGTAAAATTTACACTATGAAGGTAGGTGAAAACTATTTTGATCTAGGTGCTGAGTCAATCGATATTCGTTATCCCGAGGCAATGGATTTGATTAAAGAATTAGGTCTAATGGATCAGGTAGTTTATAGTGAAGGAAATAAGCCAGATATCTTTTTTTACAATAAGTTGCATACTCTCAATTATCCAACTTATAAAGGTATTCCAGTGAGAAAAATGGATATTTGGAAAAGTGACTTATTAACATTTCAAGGTAAAATGGCTAGTTTTAAAGATAATCTATTTCCTATGAAACCCTTAGATAAAGACATTCAGATGAGCCTGTATCTTAAAAGTCGCTTCGGAGAAGAATTGGTAGAACATATTGTTGAACCTTTCTTTTCAAAAGTTTATGCTAGTGATTTGGATGAAATGGGAATTAAATCTTCCAAAGAGGTTATTTATTCATTAGAACAAAAATATGGAAGCTTATCGAATGGTATAAAGCATCATCCTGAATTATTGGATGGTTCTGGTAATTATATTACTTTCCAAAAGGGATTAGCTGTTTTAACCGATAAACTAACTGAGATTCTAAAACCACATATTCAAACAAGTAAAAAAGTTTTTGAAATTAAAGAAGGTACAGAAGGCACTTATATTATTGATATTAATCGAAAAGAACAAATGCGGGTTGGTGCAATTTGCATTGCAACACCAGTAACTGAATATTCAAAATTAATAAAAAATGAACGTTTTGGACAAAATTTTGACCAAGTTGAAACAGCGTCTATTGGATATATTTTATTTAAGTTTAAAAAAGCAGCTATTAAAAATGAACCAACTGGTTTTGGTGTAGTGACTCCTAGAAGAAATGATTCTTATGTAACATCAATTGTTTTTTTAAATAAAAAGTGGCCATTTCTTAAAGAGGAAGAAGATGTCTTTATCGGAGTAAGTTTTGGTAGAAAAGGTGAAGACCTACTTGTTACATTGGGCAATAAAGAAATAGAAGAATCGATACTAAAAGACTTGGAAATAATACTCGGTATTACCGACAAGCCATTAAACCGAATTGTAAAACGTTGGCCTGACGCAATACCTCAGTATACTGTAGAACAAGAAGAAAAAACAAAAGAAATGATAAAAATGTTAAACTATGAATATCCGGGAATTTATATTTCTGGGATTGGGCTAGAAGGTTTTGGGATCAATCAATGTATTAGCCAAGCAAATAGAACAAGTAAACGTATAGTTGAACATATAAAAAAACAAAATTGTGTTTAACATAAAAATCTGATTGCTTATAATAAAATAAAAGATTCCTTTTTAAAATAAAAAGGTTTTTTTTATTTTAAACTGAGCTGTCTTGGTGTATGGTGTTAGAGAAATGATAAATAAAAAAAGAAGCGAGGGATAAAGATGAAGTTAACCATTTTAGGTTTTTGGGGCGGATATCCAACGAATAATTCAGGTACAAGTTCTTATCTATTGGAAGCTGAAAATTATCACCTATTGATTGATGCAGGAAGTGCTTCTTTGATTGCTTTAGAAAACCATTTGAATCCACTACAATTAGACGCGGTAATATTATCTCATTACCACTATGATCATATTGCTGATTTAGGGGTATTGCAATTTACACGTCAGTTGAAGCGAATGAAGAATAATCTTGAGCGAGCTCCATTGCTGCCTATTTATGGACATGCAGGAGATAAGGAAAATTTCAAACGATTAACAATGGACCTTGTAAGTGAAGGAATAGAATATGAAGAAAAGGAAAAAATATTTATTGGCCCTTTTGAAATTCATTTTATGAAAACATTACATCCAGTAGAATGCTATGCTATGAGAATCAATGAAATAAAAACAGGAAAGACTCTTGTCTATACTGCAGATTCTGGTTACTTATCTGACTTTATTTCTTTTAGTAAAGATGCTGACGTTTTGCTAGCAGATACAAATTTTTTTAACGGAATGGAAAATCATCGCGTTCACATGACTGCTTCTGAAGTCGGAAAAATTGCAAATGAAGCAAATGTAAAAAAGGTTATTTTGACACATTTACCCCAAGAAGGAGATTTACAGCTTTTAAAAGCTCAAGCTATTAGTGAAGCGCCAACAACAGAAATTAGGTTAGCTAAAAAAGATTTGATAATTGAAATTTAATAAAAAAAGTAAAAAACAATCAGAGATGAGGAAAACTAAATGTATTACGTTAAAAATGTTCGCAATGGAAAAGAAATAACAGATCCTGCTATTAACTTGGCAATTGAATACCATTTATTAAATAATGTCGTATTGGATGAACCAATTTTACTATTTTATATTAATGAACCGTCTATTATAATTGGAAGAAACCAAAATACAATTGAAGAAATCAATACAGATTACGTTGAAAAAAAGAACATTCACGTAGTCCGTCGATTTTCAGGTGGTGGAGCTGTATACCATGATTTTGGAGTGTTTTGTTTTTGTTTTATTACTAAAGACGATGGAAATTCATTTCGTGATTTCGGTAAATTTACAGAGCCCATAATTGATTCTTTACACAAAATGGGAGTAGAAGGAGCTAAGCTTGAAGGTAGAAACGACTTATTAATAAATGGACAAAAATTCTCTGGAAATGCGATGTATTCAAAAAATGGACGAATGACCGCACATGGCACTATCATGTTTGATAGTGATATTGAAGAAGTTGTGAATGCTCTTAAGGTGAGAAAAGATAAAATCGAGTCAAAAGGAATTAAATCAATAAGAAGTCGTGTAACAAATATAAAACCTTATTTATCTGATGATTATCAATTTTTAAGTACAAAAGAATTTCGTGACCGCTTAATACTGAAGATTTTTGATGTTCAGACTCCTGATGGAATTAAAGAGTACGAATTGACAGAAAAAGATTGGAAAAAAATCGAAGAACTTTCTAGAAACTATTTTAATAATTGGGATTGGAATTATGGCAAATCGCCAAAATTCGAATTGGTTCGTCGTCAACGTTTTTCTATTGGTTCAGTAGAATTCAAAATGAACGTAGATAAAGGTTTAATTCAAGATATCCGTATTTTTGGAGATTTCTTTGGCTTAGGAGACATTTCTGATGTGGAAGAACGATTAAATGGGATTAAGTACGATGTAACATCTATAAGTGAGGCTCTTGACGACATAAATATCAAGAATTACTTCGGAAATATTACTAAAGAAGAATTAATACACTTAATATACTAAAAGAAAAAATCCGTTAGAATAGGAATTCTAGCGGATTTTTCTTTGGCTCTATACTTTTTAGTGTTGATAGCTTAGTTAAATTAATGGCACGAAAATTCTGGAGGAATAGGGTTTGCTTGTAGCTTGCATTGAATTCAATGCGAATTACAAAGCGTTGGCGCTTTAGCGATTACGCTTTGTTTAAGGCTTGAAAGTCTGAAGACTATGAACTTTAGGCTTCAGGCGGTTCCATGGCTCTCCACAAGCAAACCCGTCTATTCCAGAAGAAATTTTATTTTCTTCTATACAAGACCATTTGACAAAGAGTCTTTTCTTCTCATTATTTTCGTTTTCTGCCTAAACCAATTGCATTTCTCATTTTTAAAAGAGTCTTGTCAGCTACCATGCGTGCTTTAATGGCACCCTCATCCAAAATGGAATCTAACTCCTCTGAATCGATCAATTCATTGTGTCTAATTTGAATAGGTTCTAATACTGAAACGACAGCTTCCCCTAAATCTTCTTTAAATTGACCATACCCGCTATTTTGGTAACGATCTACTAATTCAGGAATACTAAAATCAGTAAATGAAGCGTAAATAGTTAATAAGTTAGATATACCAGGTTTATTTTCAGGATCATACTCTATTACGCCACTTGAATCTGTTAACGCACTCTTGATTTTTTTGCGAATGACTGTGGGTTCGTCCAACATTGAAATAAAACTTTTTTTATTCTCATCAGACTTGCTCATTTTTTTCAAGGGATCTTGTAAACTCATAATCCGCCCACCAGATTCTGGTATATTTACTTCTGGTGTTGTCAGCAATTGATTGCCATTGCCGTATTTATTATTAAAACGACTAACAAAGTCTCTAGTTAATTCTAAATGTTGCTTTTGATCATCCCCAACAGGAACTAAGTCAGATTGATAAAGAATAATATCGGCTACCATTAGAGGAGGGTAAGTCAATAAACCAGCAGATACACGAACACGATTATCTTTTGCAGATTTATCTTTAAACTGAGTCATCCGTTCTAATTCACCTAAACTAGTATTGCATTGGACAATCCAAGCAGCTTCAGCATGTGCAGAAACCTCAGATTGAATAAAAATAGTCGCTTTTTTTGGATTCAGTCCGATAGCTAAGTATAATGCAGCTAAACTTTTTGTTTGTTGTCTAAGTTTCAATGGTTCTTGCTGTACCGTAATTGCGTGTTCATCTACGATACAAAAATAACTTGTATAACTTTCTTGTAAATCTATAAATTGTTTCATTGCTCCAATGTAATTTCCAATTGTAGGAGTTCCACTAGGCTGGATACCTGAAAAAATTGTCTTCATTAATTATACACCCCTTAATTCTAAATCTAATCATTATTATACGCTATTTTAAGATGGATTAAAGGATTTGTTCATGCCTACTACTAAATAATCATCTTTCAATAAGGTAATAAGCTAACAACGTAAGGACACAGACAATTAATAAGGCTGAACCTACCTTTAAAAAAAAGTGATACCCTTTTCCAACTACTTTAGAAAGTGGTTTTACATGTAACTCTTCATCTGAGTTTCTGCCTTTTCGAATATTGAAAGCAGCTTTCCTCATACTGTAGTTAAAAAAGTCAAAGAATCCTGAAGAAAGAGTTGCACCAAAAAGACCAAGAATAAGAAACAAGGCAGCTCCATAAAACGTAAGATTTGTAGTATGATAAAATGAAAGTTCTCCATAGATAATAAGCTCGAACAGTATACATAAAAAGAGTATAGTTAAAAAAATCCGAATAGGTGTAAATGTTTGTTTCACATAATTTCCTCCTTGAAGTAGATAACTAATCGTACTAAATTCATTATAAAGGAATACAATGAAAAATGTATGGAAAAATTAGGGACAAAAAAGGCTTTATCTTTTGTAAAACAATCCGTTTTCTATTTGTCTTCTAATCTTTTTCTAATCTTTTGACAGAATATGATAGCTTATTTCAAAAAAGTTTTGCAATATTGCTTTTTACAAGCTATTCTATATAGTATATTCTTTTTCGTAGAAGAATTAAAATTAAAATTGTTGGAGGTGCTCTAATCGATGAAAAGTTATGCGAGGTTTTTAGGAAAACGTGTATTATACATGTTATTGACATTATTTTTAATTGCATCGATTACTTTCTTCTTAATGAAGCTTTTACCAGGTACTCCATATAGTAACCAGGATAAACTTTCAGAAGAACAAATCCATATTATGAATGAACAATATGGATTAAATGAACCGGTGCCGGTTCAGTATTTAGTATACATCGGAGGATTACTTAAAGGGGATTTAGGAACGTCATTCCAATTTAACAATACTCCCGTAACGAAACTGTTATCTACGCGTATAGGGCCATCCTTGCAGCTGGGTATTCAAGCAGTCGCACTTGGGACAATACTAGGGATTGTTTTAGGTGTAATCGCAGCAATGTATCAAAACACATGGATTGACACATTAGCAACATTTTCAGCAATTTTAGGTAGATCTATTCCTAACTTTGTTATTGCAGTATTATTGCAACTTATTTTTGGAGTATATCTACAATGGTTCCCAATCGCATTGTGGGATGGCGGATTCAGTTCATCTGTTTTGCCTACATTGGCTTTAACGATATCTCCGTTAGCCGATTCTGCTCGTTTTATTAGAACAGAAATGGTAGATGTATTGAGTAGTGATTACGTTGAATTGGCAAGAGCCAAAGGGCTAAGTAGATGGACAGTAGCATTTAAACATGGTGTTCGTAATGCATTGATTCCATTAGTTACAATCTTAGGTCCTATGGCAGTTGGTTTAATGACTGGTTCAATGGTTGTAGAAAATATCTATGCTATTCCAGGAATTGGAGAACAATTCGTTAAATCAATTATGACAAATGATTACCCTACCATTATGGGTGTAACCATTCTTTACTCGGCTATGCTAGTCTTTATTATTTTAGTGGTAGATATTTTATACGGAGTAATTGATCCACGTATTCGTGTTTCTACAGAAGGAGGGGACAAATAATGCATAATCAAGATAATACTCCTGTTGCAGATGAACTAAAGAATCTGTCTCCTGACATGTTTGCTCCAGCATCTGAATCCAGTATTCAAGATAACGAAAAAATTGCAGCACCTTCATTAAGTTTTATACAAGACTCGTGGAGAAGATTGAAAAAAAATAAAGCAGCCGTAGTTAGTTTAATTGTCCTGACAATTATGATTATTCTTACAATTGCAGCTCCAATTGTTGCACCACATGATCCAAATGTTCAAACTGTAGAGTTCGCAAGCTTGCCTCCTAAAATTCCAGGAATTGGAATTGATGGGTTAAATGGAACTCAAAAAATTGGAGAAACTCGGGTAGATAAGTATGCTGAAAAAGGTGTTCCTGAGGATCAATACTATATTTTTGGTACAGACAGCTTAGGTCGTGATTTACTTTCACGTATTCTTTATGGTACTCGAGTTTCCTTAATCATTGCATTTGTTGCAGCATTTTTTGACTTAACGATAGGTGTAACTTATGGTTTAGTTTCAGGATGGTGTGGTGGAAAAATTGATAACTTCATGCAACGTGTCTTAGAGATTTTATCAGGTGTTCCTAACTTAGTCGTCGTTATCTTGATGCTCTTGGTTTTAGATCCAGGTATTATGTCTATTATCATTGCGTTAGCTATTACTGGATGGATTTCAATGGCTAGGGTAGTTCGTGCACAGACATTGAAATTGAAAAATCAAGAATATATTCTAGCAGCCCGTACGTTGGGTGAATCTTCAATAAAAATTGCATTTAAACATCTAATTCCAAATTTATCAGGTGTTATCATTATTCAAACTATGTTCTCAATTCCGTCTGCGATTTTCTTCGAAGCATTCTTGAGTTTCATCGGTATAGGTATTCCTGCACCAACAGCTTCATTAGGAACATTGATTAATGATGGATACAAAACATTCCGTTTCTTACCTCATTTAATGTGGTATCCAGCAGCAGTTATTTGTATTTTAATGATTTCATTTAACTTGTTAGCAGATGGTTTGCGTGATGCATTTGATCCAAAAATGAAAGATTAGCGAGGTGAAAATGAATGAGCAATGTATTAGAAGTTAAAGATTTAGAAATCACATTCGACACCTATGCTGGTAAAGTAAAAGCTATCCGTGGTGTCAGTTTTGATTTGAAAAAGGGCGAAACATTAGCTATTGTAGGGGAATCCGGTTCTGGAAAATCTGTTACTACTCGTAGCATTATGCGTTTGCTGTCACAAAATGCAAATATTGAAAATGGAGAAATCCTTTTTAATGGTGAAGATCTTATAAAAAAATCTGAAAAAGAAATGCAAGCTATTCGTGGTAAAGAAATTGCGATGATTTTTCAAGATCCGATGACATCTCTTAATCCAACAATGACTATTGGAAAACAAATTTCTGAACCTATTCGTTTGCATCAAAAGCTAAACAAAGAAGATGCAAGTAAAAGAGCGTTAGAATTATTAAATCTAGTTGGCTTACCAGACGCAGAAAGACGTATGAAACAATACCCTCACCAATTTTCTGGTGGGCAAAGACAACGTATTGTTATTGCAATTGCTCTTGCATGTAATCCTGAAGTGCTAATTGCTGATGAACCAACAACAGCTTTAGATGTAACAATTCAAGCACAAATCTTAGATCTTATGAAAGAACTACAAAAGAAAATTGCAACTTCTATTATCTTCATTACACATGATCTAGGTGTAGTAGCTAACGTTGCAGATCGTGTTGCAGTTATGTATGCAGGTAAAATTATAGAAATTGGAACAGTGGATGAAATTTTTTACAATCCTCAACACCCATATACATGGGGACTAATCAGTTCTATGCCTACCTTAGAAATTACTGAAACACTTTATGCTATCCCAGGTACTCCTCCAGATTTATTGGACCCGCCAAAAGGGGATGCGTTTGCTCCACGAAATGCATTTGCGATGAAGATCGATACAGAGTTAGAACCACCATACTTTAAAGTTTCTGAAACGCATTTAGCTTCAACATGGTTATTACATCCCGATGCACCAGCCGTTGAACCGCCACCAGAAATTAAAGCACGTCAAAAAATTTATGAAGAAAAATTTGCCCCACTCCATGCATCTTTAAAAAATGCTAAGACTGAAGTCAAAGGAGGGGTAAATTAAGATGGAAAATAGAGAAAAGATTTTAGAAGTTAGAGGTCTAAAACAATATTTCAACAAAGGAACAAAAAATGAAGTTCGCGCCGTAGATGATGTTACTTTTGATATCTATAAAGGTGAAACTTTTGGTTTAGTTGGCGAATCTGGTTCAGGTAAATCAACAACCGGTCGTTCGATCATTCGATTGTATGATCCAACATCTGGAGAAATTGATTTTGAAGGTACCAAAGTTCATGATATTTCTGGTAAAAAAGATATGTTGAAATTCAGAAGAGAAATGCAAATGATTTTTCAAGATCCATATGCATCTTTGAATCCAAAAATGAAAGTTCGCGATATCATTGCAGAAGGTATCGATATACATGGTTTAGCTACTTCTACGGAAGACAGAAATAATCAAGTAAATGAACTGTTAAAGACAGTAGGGTTAAACCCAGACCATGCTTCTCGTTACCCACATGAGTTTTCAGGTGGACAAAGACAACGTATTGGTATTGCAAGAGCTCTTGCAGTTAAGCCTAAGTTTATCATTGCAGATGAACCGATTTCTGCATTAGATGTTTCAATTCAAGCACAGGTTGTCAATTTATTGATGGAATTGCAAAAAACTCAAGATTTAACGTTCTTGTTTATTGCCCATGATTTATCGATGGTTAAATACATCAGTGATCGTATTGGTGTAATGAATACCGGTAAATTACTTGAATTAGCACCTGCTGATGAAGTGTACAATACTCCATTACATCCTTATACAGAAAGCTTGTTGTCTGCTGTACCTTTACCAGATCCTGAATATGAGCGTAATCGTGTGCGTACTCCTTATATTCCTCGTGAATCAAATGGAGAACCTGAAGAGTTACGTGAAATTTCTCCAGGACATTATGTTTACTGTAGAGAATCTGATGTAGCTGCTTTGAAAGAAAAGAAAGCAAGCTATACTAAATAATTGAGTAAAAGCTACAAAGAAGACTGTATGAATCTTCTTTGTAGCTTTTTTTAGTGTTAAAAAAAATTGAATACATACAAAATCATTTAAAAAAATAGAGAGGACTTGAAGATGGATAGAAGTTAAATAAAAGAATGTTTGGTTTAAAACATTCTTTTATTTAGAATGAATTTTTATTTGTATTCATTATCATTATTCTTATTTACGAAAAAGCTTATTAAATAAGGGGTTATATTTGTTTAAATGTGAACTAAAAAAATATTTTGTAAAATTAATGTTAAAATTAAGTATAAGTGACAAAAAGATGGCAAAAAGGGTAGTAATTTTAAAATGAATGTTTTATAATAATATTGTAAGGCATTTCATAGTTTCATTAACAGTCCTCAATTTTTTTGAACAATCTATCTGATTAAAAAAGGAGAGAATAACATATGGTAACTTTATATACATCGCCTAGTTGCACATCATGTCGTAAAGCAAGAGCTTGGTTAGAAGAAAATAATATTACTTATAAAGAAAGAAATATTTTTTCTGAACCATTGACGATTGGTGAAATTAAATCAATCTTAAGAATGACAGAAGATGGTACAGAAGAAATCATTTCGACTCGTTCTAAAGTATTTCAAGAACTAAATGTCGATCTTGACGACTTACCTTTAAATGAATTGTTTGATTTGATTCAAGATAATCCTGGACTTCTACGTCGACCAATCATGGTAGATGAAAAGAGATTACAAGTTGGATACAACGAAGATGAAATCCGTCGCTTCTTGCCTCGTGAAGTAAGAGCGCTTGAATTAAAACAGGCACAACTGATAGTTGGAAATTAGTAATGAGGAAAAACTACACATCCCAAGGGTGTTGTAGTTTTTTTTTGGTACTTTTAACTTTACATTTTATTTATTTCCTTTAGAATGGTTATATAGATTATTCATTAGTTGAAGTGTTTTAACGATGAAGAAGAGAAATGAGGTGTAGGACTATGGAAATGGAACACATTAACGAAAACACCATCCGAGTATTAATTGAGAACGCTGATTTGGAAGAAAGAGGCGTAACGTTTCTAGATCTTTTAGGAAACCACAAGCAAATTGAAAATTTCTTTTATAGTATATTAGAAGAAGTGGATGTTGACGAACAATTCCATGAATCTGATGCCATAACATTTCAAGTGTTGCCAAATGGAAATGGTCTAGAATTGTTTATTAGTAAAGGTGGTCCATTAAACGATCAATTAGACTTTTCTTCAGCATCTGAGAATCTTAACTCAGATGAATTCTCTCAATATATAAAAAAACAAATGGTACAAAATTTAGAAAAATCCGAAACTGAGATTGATGAAACCGTAAATCACATTGAAGACGAAATAAAAGAAGTTGTTTTGAGATTTAATCAATTTGAAGATATGATTGAATTATCAAAAATGATGCACGTAGATAAGGCACGCTCTAATCTCTTTCTCTACAAAGAATGCTATTATTTGAATCTAGTCTTTTTTGTTAATGAAATGACTGAAAGAAGTGCTGATGAAGAAATTGCTCTTGCACTAGAGTTTGCTGAAAAGACAACTGTTACTCAAGGGGTTTTAGAAGAACATGGGAAGATACTCATGGAAAAAAATGCCTTAGAGTTAACACGTTATTACTTTAAATAAACTAAATAGTATGAAATTGGAAATCAAAGAAAGCTTATCTTTCTTTGGTTTTTTTTGTTAGCAGCGTTTTCACCTTCTTTGCGGATAGTTTAAATAGAACAACAAAGAGAGGGGACTAATTAGAATGTTAGTTGCAGTAAGTAAGGAGAATCAGTATATCAATGCATTAGATGTGCAGAAAAATGAAAAACAAAAAAAGGACTATTACTGCCCAAGCTGTAAAGAACCAGTTTTTCTTAAACAGGGAGCAATCAAGCAACCTCATTTTACTCATTTTCAAAAAAGTGACTGTACTGTGTTTTCAGAAGGAGAAACCCAAGAACATATTTTAGGAAAAAAGATACTTTATCAGTGGCTCACACAACAAGAGATACCCTGTCAACTTGAAGCTTATTTGCCGAATTTAAAGCAGCGCCCAGATTTATTAGTCTGGTTAGATGAACAGACGCCAACTGCTATAGAGTTTCAATGCAGTGCTCTTTCTGCTGAGAGAATGATAGAACGAACATTAGGCTATACTAAAAATGGCTATCGAGTTTATTGGATTTTAGGACAAAATTTCCATTTGAAAAATAAATTAACCAGTTTTCAGCGATTATTTATACAGGAACATAAAAAAATAGGATGCTACTTTTTAGAGTTGCATGTAGAATCAAACGATATTGCTATCCATTATGATATCAGTCAAGAGGGAAATTCATCCTATGTCATCTCTCAATGTCGTTATTTAAAAATAGATAAAAATACTAGCTTAAATGCAGTAATTCACCAGTTCTCGCAGTACTCAAAAAATACTAAATTAGAATCTAAAAAAAAGTTGATCCAAAGCCATTATCTTTTAAATAGGGGGAGAAATTATCAAGTACCGATAATAGTGGACTTTCAAAAATACATTTATAAAAAAGGTGATTCATTGGTTTCTTTGCCACTAGAAGTTTATCTGCCTGTGAAAAATCAATTATTTATCAAAACACTTTCTTACTTCTGGAAGTATCAGTTTTTAGAATGGATAATGAAAAGAAATAGTGGGGAAATTATAACTAAAAAAGAAATAGACCAACAAACTACACTAATGATAAAAAATAATGACCTTAAATTTCACGTTATGCCTCTCGTCTCTGATGTAAGTAAAAGAAAATGTATCGTTCATTTTATTACGTCTTTGAACAAAAGGGGACTATTAACACTTATTTCTCAGTCAGAATGGATAGTACAAAAGGAACCACAGAGGTATAACAATGAAAAGGAAAAAATAGCAGAATTTTTAATGTTGGATGGGTCTTTTGTAGAATCATAAGAGAATGTTAGAGGAATGTTCTTTATTTTAAAACAGTTTATGGTAAGATTAATGATAAGATAATTCCTAGGAGGTCTTTTAATGAGTGAATCAAAAAAACTGCCAATAAGAAATAAAGTACCTAATGAATTGACATGGGATTTACAAGTAATTTTTCAATCCGATGATGATTTCAAACAATCTTATAAAGAACTTGAAACTAAAATAGAATCTGTTATATCATATAAAAGAACACTTAGTAATGGTTCAGAAAGTTTTTTAAAAGCTATTCAATCTATTTTAGATCTATCCAATCAATTGGAAACACTGTATGTCTATGCTCAATTAAAAAATGATCAAGATACAACAAATTCAATTTATCAAGGAATGTATGAACAGGCCAGTAAATTAGCAACACAAGCTAATGAAGCCATCTCATGGTTTGAACCTGAAGTTTTAGAATTGTCAGAAGAAAAAATAGCCCACTATTTTAGTGAGAATGAAGATTTAGTCATTTACAAACATTTTATCGAACAATTAACTGCTGCTAGAAAACACGTTTTGAGTGCCAATGAAGAAGCCTTGTTAGCAGGGGCAGGAGAAATTTTTAATGCTTCAAGTCGCACATTTAATATTTTGAATAATGCAGATATAACTTTCCCAACCATTAAGGACGAGGAAGGAAACAATATTCAGTTATCGCACGGTGTATATGGACAACTAATGGAAAGTACTGATCGCTCTGTCCGCGAATCAGCTTTCAAACAGTTATATAAAGTGTATGAAGGTTTACAAAATACTTTTTCAAGTACTCTTTCCTCACACGTTAAATACCATAATTACAATGCCAAAGTCCATCACTATCAATCTGCACGTGAGAAAGCATTAAGCAACAACCATATACCAGAAGCTGTACATGATACTTTATTAGACATTGTTCATGAACATTTACCATTGCTGCATCGTTATGTTGCTTTGAGAAAAGATCTACTAGAGGTAGAAGAACTTCATATGTACGATATGTATACTCCAATAAGTGGTGAAGCAGGAATTAAGTATACGTATAAAGATGCCCAAGCAGAAACATTAAAAGCATTGGAACCTCTAGGTGAAGATTACTTGTCTGTACTTAAAAAAGCATTTAATAACCGTTGGATCGACAGTATCGAAAATGAAGGGAAAAGAAGTGGTGCCTATTCTTCTGGAGCATACGACACGAATCCTTACATCTTATTAAACTGGCATGATTCTTTAAATCATTTATATACACTGGTCCATGAGCTGGGTCATAGTGTTCACAGCTATTATACAAGAACGAATCAACCCTATGTCTATGGTGATTATTCTATTTTCTTAGCTGAAATAGCTTCCACTACAAATGAAAATATTTTAACGGATTATTTATTAGAGACACAAAAAGATCCAAAAGTTAGAGCTTATGTGTTGAATCATTATTTAGATGGATTTAAAGGAACTATATTTAGACAAACTCAGTTTGCGGAGTTTGAACATTTTATTCATGAAGAAGATGCAAAAGGAACACCTTTAACAAGTGAGTTCTTATCAAATTATTACAGTGATTTGAATGCCCGTTATTACGGGCCAGATGTTGTGAAGGATCCTGAAATTGCTTTCGAATGGACTAGGATACCTCATTTTTATTACAATTACTATGTTTATCAATATTCAACAGGATTTTCAGCTGCTACAGCTTTAGCTGCTAAGATTGTCAATGGTGAAGAAGGTGCTTTAGACAACTATTTAAATTATTTGAAATCTGGAAGCAGCGATTATCCTATTGAAGTAATGAAAAAAGCAGGCGTAGACATGACTAAGAAAACCTATCTAGAAGATGCTATGAAAGTTTTTGAATCTAGATTAAATGAATTAGAAGAGCTTATTGAAACGTTAAAATAAAACACATCAAAAAAAACTGAGCCGGCTAGCTCAGTTTTTTTTTGACTCTATACTTTTTAGTGTTGATAGCTTAGTTAAATTGGTTACAGGATATTTCTGGAGGAATAAGGTTTGACGAAGAGTCTTTTTTAGATGTGTGGACTAGAAAATAAGATTATAATACTTGTAATGAAGCTTTATTAATGGAACGAATACCATTTTTAGAAATCATTTGATTTCTTGCTTCGATAATCAATGGGTTAGGGTTATGCAAGGCTTGAAGCAATTCAACTGTGATGCCTTCTTCAATTAATAAACCATGATCTTTATGTTGATTACTAAATAACACACAAGAAGGAGCGCTAGAAGCATTCATTTCACGAGCTACTTTTTGATCAGCTTCAAAAGAGGTTTTTGTAAATTCTAATTCTTTATCTTCAAGAAACATTGGAATATCTAATTTAACTTTTTTAGCTACTTCTAAAACAAGAGCTTCTGAAAAAGATTTCTTTTGTTCAATTAGTGCATCTTGCAATTCTAGTAAAAAATTACGACCTTTTTTCTTTCCTTGCATTGTCGCAGCAGAATAATAAAGACAACTATCATAAGTCACAGAACATACAGCATTACGTAAATTCAAATCACTTTTCGATAAATTATTTGTAGCAAGATACTGAGTAACGGTACTTAAATTATGAATAGGAATAAAGTGAACGCGTATTTTACTAGTAGATTTTTCAACGAACTTCAAAACTTCTTTTTCAGCTCGCAAGCAACGGGAGTCAATTGGATTAATAAATAAATAAATTTCAGTCATTTCATTATGATTGGATTCATTTTTTGTATGTGTAGTTGAGAACATTTATTTTCACCTTAGCCTTAATAGTTCGATTTTTATATTTATATACGTGGTCTTTTTGTTAACAAATATACTTTATCAAAAATAGCTAAAAAAATATAATAAAGGGTCTTGTTTTTGATTTAAAATTTGTATGAGTTGTAACAAAGTCGCCACATTTCAGATGAAATCGTTTAATAGCAATGATAAACCGTTATATTGACTCCATCATTCGAACAATTTTATTCTTAGTGGGTCTTTTTTCTATTGAATGTTTCTTTAAAAATTGTTCAAAGTAAACTTTTCCAATTGAACGAGAGGCTGCTTCAAATTCCAATTCATAATCATTATTTGTGCCATATGAACTTTTATCTAATACAATAAGTCCTTGAGCAATCCTTTTTTCACACCGCTTAGTTGTTAAAGATCCGAATAAACGCAGATTTTTTAGATCAATTTGTAATTCAGTAAGTTTTTTTGCTACATAGCCATCCGTTTTAATAGTCTTTGAATTTAAAAATTGTTGTGCTTCTTTTAATGATAAAGAATCAGTTGTTTCTAATATATCTTCCCCAAGAGGTGTTTTTAAGGTTAATTCAGCTGAAGATGTAAATAAGCGAATGCGCAAAGCTGAGTGTTTATTTTTTAGTTTCCAATCTGTAGTATCATAATAATGATTTTCTTGAGTGTAACAATCATTTTCAGACAAGTTTAAGTTCTTTAATAAATTGGTGTATTCTGTTTTTGTTAAATTATTTTTAAATTCAATTTCTATTTGCTGAGTCATCCAGTTATTCTCCTTTTAAATCAATTTAGTGAATCTATTTATTTTATCATTTAATTTCTATTTTAGTATATTTCTTCTTTTAGAGGAAATATGGTAAAATGGAGCCATATCACACTTTAAATAGTGTAAATCACAAGTTCCTAAAAGAGGGTATAAAATGATGGATCAAAATTGGGAAAATTTTTTAACACCTTATAATCAAGCTGTTGAAGAGTTGAAAATTAAATTAAAAGGTATTCGCAAAGAATATAGTAGAAGTAATATGCATGTACCGATTGAATTTGTTACGGGAAGAGTAAAGCCAGTGAATAGTATTATTGGAAAAGCTGCATTAAGGAATATTTCTTTTAAAGATTTAGAGACTGAAATGCAAGATATAGCAGGACTAAGAATCATGTGTCAATTTGTAGAGGACATTCATGAAGTCGTGAAGCTGTTAAGAAATCGAAATGATATGAAAATTATTGAAGAAAGAGATTATATCTCGAATAAGAAAGAAAGTGGTTACCGTTCTTATCATGTTGTGTTTGAATATCCAGTACAATTAATTCATGGTGAAAAGAAAATTCTTGTTGAGATACAGGTGCGGACGTTAGCTATGAATTTTTGGGCAACGATTGAACATTCGTTAAATTACAAATATCAAGGTGAGTTTCCGGATGCCATCAATGTCCGGTTAAAAAGAGCAGCAGAAGCCGCTTTTCAATTAGATGAAGAAATGTCTCAAATTAGAGAAGAAATCCAAGAAGCACAGCACTTATTTTCTCATAATAAAAGAACAGCGATCAATAAAGCACCTGAAAACAATGATTTTTTTTAATGCATATTGATTGAAGCTGCTACAGCAACATGTTTAAATGAAAAAAGGAGGGGACAACTTTGAAAATAGCAGTAGTTAATAATAATGTTGAGCAATCTTTAAAGCTAGCCGAACAATTTCGGATACTCTGTTTGAAGAACCGTCTTCAGTTAGATGATAAAAATCCAGATGTCGTTGTAACGATTGGTGGAGATGGAACGTTGTTGTCCGCCTTTCATAGGTATGCCCACATGCTTGATAAAGTCCGCTTTGTGGGTGTACATACAGGACATTTAGGCTTTTATACCGATTGGCGAGATTATGAATTAGAAGATCTCGTTGCAAGTTTGCTTAAAGATAAAGGCGAAAGTGTTAGTTATCCTTTACTTGATGTAAAAGTGACGTATCAAGGACAAAAGGAACCTTCTCACTTTTTATCTTTAAATGAATCAACAATGAAACGTATAGACGGGACTATGGTGTGTGATGTCTTTATAAAGGACGAGTTGTTTGAGCGGTTTAGGGGAGATGGGATGTGTATCTCAACGCCTACTGGTTCAACAGGTTACAATAAGTCTGTTGGAGGAGCTGTTATCCATCCACGTCTTGAAGCATTGCAGTTAACTGAAATCGCACCAATTAATAATCGCGTTTTTCGCATCTTAGGATCTCCTTTAATTGTGGCACGAGATGAATGGATCAGAATAAAACCACTTACTACAGAAGGATTTGTTTTAACGATTGACCAGTTAACCTCTTCTGAGAAGAATATTACTGAATTAACTTATAGCATTGCGAAAGAACGCATTCACTTTGCTCGATACAGACACACTCATTTCTGGAGTCGAGTTGAAGATGCTTTTATTGGAGCGAAAAAAAAATATGAAATTTAGTTGGAGTTATGATTTGCCAACTAGTTTACAAGTGAAGTCATTTCTAAAAACAAAAGGAATTTCACGTAGTTTACTAGCAAAAATAAAGTTTCATGGAGGAAAGATTGAAGTCAATGAAACGGAGGTAACGGTACGCTATCTTTTAAAAAGCAAAGATACTGTGCAAGTTACCATCCCTGATGAAGCGCCTCATGAAACAACTGTCCCTATTGATATTCCTATTGATATCGTATACGAAGATGAGCACTATTTGGTTGTAAATAAACCATATGGGGTAGCCTCAGTCCCTTCTCAAGTACATCCTGAAGGAACTATGGCTAATCGCGTCAAGGGCTATTATGTACGTCAAAATTACGCTGATCAGGTTATTCATATTGTGACTAGACTTGACCGTGACACCACAGGCCTTATGTTGTTTGCTAAACATGGATACGCACATGCACTAATGGATACTAAATTAAGAGCTAAAGAAATTACAAAAAAATATACTGCCTTAATCGGTGGGCAGTTGAACAAAGCTGAACATGGATTTATTGATGCGCCAATCGCACGCACCACTGATTCAATTATTACTAGAAGAGCTCATGATTCTGGAAAAGAAGCATTAACTGAATATTGGATCAAAGGATCTTTTCCACAAGCTACTTTAGTTGATATTCAATTGCACACCGGCAGGACCCACCAAATTAGGGTGCATTTTGCCCATATCGGTCATCCATTAATGGGTGATGACTTATATGGTGGTGAAAAAAATACTTGGATAACCAGGCAGGCGTTGCATTGCAGAGAGCTGAACTTTAGTCATCCTTTTACAAATGAACAAATAAATCTTGAACTTAATTACCCAGAAGATATTACCCAATGGCTACATCAACATGAACAGCAAGAGGTTAATAGTTAATGGAACGAACTTAGAAAGGGGTGTAGCCCTTGAAAGAAGTACAAATGGAATTTGAAGAACAAATAGAACAACTAAAAGATTATTTGGCTGCCCAAGATATCATCTTATTTAGAGAGAGATTTTTAGAATTGCACGTTTACGAACAAAGCCAAGTGTATCTTTCTTTATCCGACAATGAACGATTAGACTTATACAATTTTTTATCTCCTAAAGAAATGGCAGATATGTTTGAAGTCCTTGAGGAAGAGGAAGAGTCAGTTGAAAAATATTTAGAAGAAATGAATCCTCAGTATGCTGCAGATATGTTAAGCGAGATGTACAGAGATAATGCAGTAGACATGTTGAATCAATTAGAACCAGCAACAATCAAAAAATATTTAAGTTTAATGCCTTCAGAAGATGCGGATGGAATTAAAAAATTATTGAATTATGAGGACGATACTGCAGGTTCAATAATGACAACTGAGTATGTTTCAATTTTTGCGAATCAAACAATAAAATCAGCTATGGCCATTTTAAAAAAGAAAGCGCCAGAAGCTGAGACAATCTATTATGTGTACGTGGTAGAACTGAATAGAAAATTAGTGGGCGTAATCTCATTAAGAGATTTAATCGTACATGAAGACGATGAAATGATCTCCGACATCATGGGAGACCGCCTAGTGTACGTCAATGTGAATGATGACCAAAGAGATGTAGCACGTACAATGCAAGACTATGACTTTTTAGCTATTCCAGTAGTAGACAATGAAGAACGATTAATTGGAATCATCACGATTGATGATATTATTGATGTCATTAATGATGAAGCCGCCAGCGATTACTCTGGGTTGGCTGGGGTCGATGTAGATGAAAAATCTGAAAATCCATTTGTTGTCGCTTCAAAAAGACTTCCATGGTTAATCATATTATTATTCCTTGGCATAGGCACATCTACTTTAATTAGCAATTATGAAGAAATGATTAGTGAGGCAAGCATTTTAGCTGTTTTTATCTCGTTAATCACAGGAACTGCGGGTAATGCAGGAACCCAATCATTAGCTGTAGCGGTCCGTAAATTAGCAGACAGCGATGATAACAAGAGAAGTTTTAGAAAATTGATTTTGAGTGAAATAGCATCTGGTTTAATTACCGGTGTGGTGACGGGAGTTACGATTTTTTTAGCAGTAGGACTATGGCAACAAAATTACATTTTAGGATTAGTAATTGGTATTGCAATGCTGGCGGCTATCACAATCGCCAACCTTGCGGGTAGTTTTATACCTATCTTAATGGAAAGAATAGGATTTGATCCGGCAGTGGCTAGTGGCCCTTTTATCACGACACTCACAGATTTAACTAGTGTGCTGATATACTTTAATATTGCTGCATTATTTATGAATTATTTAGTCTAGAAATGCATTATTGAAATAGTAAATACACTTAAACAGAATAGAAGTATTTGCGCTAGAAGAGGATGAACATCTGTGGCAAATAGAAAGAAAAAAAAGATCACAAAAAAACAAAAAGAACAAAGAACAAAATTAATTTCCGCCGGTGTCGTACTCTTGTTGGTTTTCTTCATGGGATTATTTCTAGGAGAAAATAAACAGTCTGATCTTTCTTTAAGTGGTAAAATAGAGCAGTTTAAAGAAGAACTGATCACAATTTTTCAGCCAGAAGAAAAAGAAGAAGTAAATGAGACAAAAAATCAAGAAACAACAATCCGTTTTTTAGATGCAAATCAAGGATCAGCAACTCTTATTCAAGCCAAGGACGGCACAACTATTTTAATAGATAGTGGACGTTATGAAGACAAAGATAAGAAAATTATTCAACAGCTGGATGAATATATTGGAACAGGCGGAACGATTGATCTTCTTATATTCACTCACAATGATTCAGATCATATTGGGTATGGAGATCTTATTATCAATTATTATGATGTAAAAGAAGTCTGGATGAATGGAAATGATGCAACCAGTAAAATTTACGAGCGGGTATTAGATGCTGTAGATGCAAGTAACGCAGTCTACACTGAACCTAAAACTGGTGAAAAACATCAAGTAGGGCCTTTTCAAATCGATGTACTCAGTCCTGATGAGCAGTCAGATAATGACCAAAATGATGATTCGATCGTAACCAAAATTACGGTTAATCAAGTAAGTGGATTATTCAGTGGGGATGCTTCTCAAAGTATTGAAAAAGATATTGTTGAATCTGGAGCAGATGTAACAGCTGATTTCATTTTAATGGGACATCATGGATCAGACACTAGTACTGGCGAAGAATGGATTCAGGCAAGTCAACCCGAGTTTGCAGTTTTTTCAGCAGGAGAAAACAATAGCTATGGACATCCTGGGGAAGAAGCGATTGGCAGATTACAAAAACTAGCTATTCCGGTTTATGGAACAATCGAATATGGTACGATTACTTTAACGGTTCATGAAGATGGAACTTATAGTATTCAAACTGAAAAGGGAGAGAATCCTGATGAAGATGGTGCTTGAAGAAATAGAAGGTGAACTGGCTCGTTTCGTACCTGATGAAGGGCCCTTGGTTCTTGTGAAAAAGAATTGCTTACCAGAAAATTATCACCTTGGCGAGTTGTATGAAGTGTCTATAGAAGGTGAACGAGTTATTGCTATTAAACCTTTAAAAAAAGAAACAGAGGAAAGGCTTGCTAAGATGAAGCAAAAGAGAGCAAAACTTTTAAATAAAAAGCGATAAAAAAGCAATGAAAAACATAAGATGTTTTTCATTGCTTTTTTGATTGTAAGATTAATCCAGCTTTTTACTCATCAAATGATGAGGGATGCCCGCATCCATAAAACCTTCACCTTCAACTTGATAACCTAATTTTTCATAAAAAGTTAAGGCATGGTCTTGTGCATCAAGCATGAGTGTATTAAATTTCTTTGTTCTAGCAAACCGTTCTATTTCTAGCATTAGTTCATGACCTAAATTCATTTTACGAAAGTCCATTAAAACAGCCACTCGTTGGATTTTGAATGTACTTGTGTTTTTTTTGTAGATTCTTGCTGTAGAAACGGCTTTGTTTTCTAAATAACCGATGACATGCTGAGTTTGATCTTCTAAGTCATCAATTTCTAATTCTGGAGGAACAAGTTGTTCTTCTACAAATACTTTATTTCTGATTTTTACAGCATCTTTATAATTGTTAGAGCTTAAGTCTGTTGTCCAAATAAATTCCATAATATCCCTGCTTTCTACGTAGTTAAAATCGTACCATAACTAATAAAAGGAATCTATAAGAAAACAACTACAGCTTTTATTCAGAGCTTCTTTATTTATTTCAATGAATGAACTATACTAAAGAGTATAATTCATAGGAATGGTGGTTAATGTAATGAATGAAAAAACGATTCAGCTGGTTGAAAAATTAACAACAATCCCTTCTCCAACAGGGAATACGTATGAAATTATTGCCTTTATCGAAAACTATTTAAAACAAATAGGATATGAAGCAAAAAAAACAAATAAAGGCAGTTTAATGGTTACCGTAAAAGGAATAAACCATCAAAAACAACGGTTTGTAACAGCTCATGTGGATACATTAGGAGCGATGGTAAGAGCAATCAAACCAAATGGACGACTTAAATTAGATTTAATTGGTGGATTTCGTTATAACGCTATTGAAGGTGAGTATTGTACGATACATACAGCTAATAGGAATATATCGGGTACGATTCTGATGCACCAAACTAGTGTCCACGTTTATAAAGATGCAGGAACTGCGGAGAGAAATCAAGATAATATGGAAGTTCGGATCGATGAAAAAGTACACACTAAAGAGGAAACAAAAGATCTTGGTATTTCTATAGGAGATTTTATTAGTTTTGATCCTAGAACTGAGATTACAGCTAACGGCTATATTAAATCGCGTCATCTAGATGACAAAGTAAGCGTAGCTATATTACTGCAATTTTTAAAAAAAATAAGCAATGAAAAAATAAATCTGCCATATACAACTCATTTTTATATTTCGACGAATGAAGAAATTGGGTATGGTGGGAATTCGAATATTTCTGATAAAGTGGTCGAATATTTAGCGGTTGACATGGGTGCAATGGGAGATGACCAACAAACAGACGAATACTCTGTATCTATATGTGTCAAAGATGGAAGTGGTCCTTATCATTATGAAATGAGGAAAAAACTAACTCAAATTTGTGAAGATAAAGGAATTCCTTACCAACTCGATATTTATCCTTTTTACGGGAGTGATGCATCTGCAGCTATGAAAGCTGGTGCGGACGTTCGTCATGCATTAGTAGGCGCAGGAATCGAAGCTAGCCATGCTTATGAAAGAACCCATGAGGAATCAATCATAGCAACAGAACAATTGATTGAGCAGTATCTAATGAGCAGTATGCAAGATTAATCAGAGAGGACTAACTTTTTTATGGATTACTTTAAAAAATCAAAATTAATGTTTTGGACAGTTTGGTTATTAGTCAGTGCAACATTAATCTTTATGAGCACTAAAATCGAGTTTATTTTTCAACCATTGACAACATTTGTTTCGACATTGTTTACACCGCTTATTGTTGCAGGTTTTTTATATTACTTATTAAATCCAGTAATTGGCCAATTAGAAAAAATCAAAATCAAACGAAACTATGGAATCATCATCGTTTTTCTTTTATTCCTTAGTTTTGTAGCATTTTTAGCTGTTTCAGTTATTCCTAATTTATTAGAACAAGTTGGACAATTAATTACGAGCATACCGTCGTTTTTAAAAACATTAGAAGATTTTTCTAATGAACTTTTACAAGGACCAATGCTTGAAAACTTCGACTTAGAAAAAAGTTTAGGTACTATGGATCTCTCCATTGAAAATATCGCTAATACGATTTTCACAACATTGACTGCAAGTGTTGGAACTTTAGTAGGCGCATTGACGAACACTACAATCGTCATTTTCACTGTGCCAATCATCTTATTTTATATGTTTAAAGATGGAAAACACTTTCGACCAGCGGTGGCTAAATTTTTTCCAAAAGAATATAGAGGTCAAATGATTGAATTATTAGGCCAAATGAATGAAACCATTGCTTCATATATTAGTGGTCAAGCTTTAGTTTGTTTATTTGTAGCAATATTTACTTATTTAGGCTATTTGATTACAGGAATGCCTTATGGATTATTGTTAGGGATCATTGCAGGCGTTACAAATATTATTCCTTATATCGGTCCTTATATTGGGGCAGCCCCAGCAGTCTTTATTGCTTTAACGATTTCTCCAACACAAGCTCTGCTAGTAGCGCTCGTAGTATTAGTGGTGCAACAGATTGACAGTGCATTTATTTCACCAAATGTGATTGGGAAAACATTATCAATCCATCCATTAACGATTATCGTCTTATTGTTGGTTGCAGGGAACATTGCTGGAATACTTGGAATGATCTTAGGAGTTCCAACATATGCAGTCGTTAAGACGGTTGTTGTCTATTTAAGAGATATGTTTATGATTAGAAAAAAACATGCTTCAACTTAAAAAAAATCCTATAAATTGTTGTTTTCTTTATAGAGTTTGTGATATAGTGTTCAGAGTGAAAGCATGAACACTATATCACAATTTTTTTTGGTGAGTGAATGTAGTCACATAATTTAAATGGCCTTATAGGAGGATACAAATAATGAAAGTAGTCGTTATTGGATGTACACATGCTGGTACCTCAGCTGTTAAAACAATCTTAAAAGAAAACCCATCTGTGGAAGTATCTATTTTTGAAAGAAATGACAATGTTTCGTTCTTATCTTGTGGAATTGCAATGTATGTTGGTGGAGTTGTAAAAGATCCAGCAGGCTTGTTCTACTCAAACCCTGAGGAATTAACTCAAATGGGTGCAAATGTTAAAATGGAACACAACGTTAAAAGTATTGATACGCAAGCTAAAAAAGTAACAGTAGAAAACATGAATACTGGAGAAGTATTTGAAGAAACATATGACAAATTAGTAAACACAACTGGATCTTGGCCTATTACACCTCCAATTCCTGGTATCGAAACTAAAAATGTTTTATTATGTAAAAATTACAATCAAGCAGAAGAAGTCATCAAACAAAACCAAACCGCTAAAAAAGTAGTTATTGTTGGTGGAGGCTACATTGGTATTGAATTAGTAGAAGCATTTGAACAATCAGGTAAACAAGTAACTTTAATTGATGGATTAGACCGTATTCTTAACAAATACTTAGATCCAGAATTTACGGATGTATTGGAAAGTACTTTAGAAGAACGTGGAATTAAACTTGCATTGAACCAAGCTGTAACTTCTTTCAACGCTGACGAAAACGGCGAAGTTAAATCTGTAACTACTCCAAAAGGCGAATACGAAGCAGACTTAGTTATTTTATGCGTTGGATTCCGTCCAAACAATGAATTATTAAAAGGTAAAGTTGACATGATGCCAAATGGCGCAATCCTTGTTGATGATTATATGAGAACAAGTGATAAAGATATTTATGCAGCTGGAGACAGTTGTGCAGTTCATTACAATCCAAATGGCGGATCAGCTTACATTCCTTTAGCAACTAACGCTGTTCGTATGGGAACTTTAGTAGGTAAGAATATTATTGAACCTAAAGTGAGATATAGAGGAACACAATCAACTTCAGGTTTGTACTTGTTTGGCTATAACATTGGTTCAACTGGTGTAAACGTTAATAGTGCTGCACACTTTGGCCTAGATGTTCGTGCAGTTTTCGTTAAAGACAACTACCGTCCAGAATTTATGCCGACTACTGAAGAAGTTTTCATGAAATTAGTTTATGAAGTAGGAACAAACCGCATCGTTGGTGGACAAATTATGTCTAAATATGATGTAACAGCTTCTGCTAACACACTTTCATTAGCTATTCAAAATAAAATGACGATTGAAGATCTTGCTTATGTAGATTTCTTCTTCCAACCTTATTTTGACCGTCCTTGGAACTACTTGAACATCTTAGCTCAAGCAGCTTGTGATCAAGAAGACCAATTAGCTAAATAATCGAACATATAAATTGATGTATAAAAACAGCAAAATCTTTGAAGCTTGATAGTTGAAAAGATTCATAATAAAATAGGTAAGGGTCTGAGACAGATAATCTCAGACCCTTTTTATAAGCATTTAATTTGGAGGTTCAACTATGAAAATAAACAAGAAAATCATTTCTGGTATTATTGCGCTTATTCTTTTCTTTACAGGATCATTTGTTATTGACCAACAGCAAGAAACACCTAGTACAGTAGCAGAGAATCAAACAGCTATTGAATTGGTAAGAACAATTGACGGAGATACAATCGTCTTTGCTGAAGATGGTGAAGAAAAAAAGTTGCGGTTATTGCTGATTGACACTCCAGAAAGTAGCACGACAAAAACGGGTTCTGCACAGCCATATGGTAAAGAAGCAAAAGATTTTTTAACGAATTATTTAGAAGGAAAAAAATTATCGATAGAATATGATCCTTCTCATGAAAAATTAGATGCCTATGATCGTGTATTGGCTTATCTTTACGCAGATGGAGAACTGATACAAGAAGTGATGGTTGAAAAAGGACTAGCACGTGTAGGGTATGAAAATGGAGATGAGCTTTATTTGAATGAACTTGAAGAAGCAGAGCAAGAAGCAGAAGTAGCAAATGTAAATATCTGGTCTGTTGATGGGTATGTTGGAGAATATGGATTTAATAAGCTAAAATGATGTTGATACCCATAAATTTTAGTTTAGTTTGGTTTATCTGTAGGGATTACTGTATGCTTGAGTACCATATTCTGTATTTGATTGCACCTATATGGTAGGCAAAGGGTGTTTAAGTACAGTAAGTTGTATTTGATTATATCCATATGGTAGGCATAAAGTGTTTGAGTACCGTAAGCTGAATTTGAGTACATCCATATGGCACGTAAAGGGTGTCTGAGTACCATAAGCTACATTTGAGTATACCCATATAGCAGGCAAAGTATGTTTAAGTACCATAAGCTACATTTGAATACATCCATATGGCAAGCAAAGTGTGTTTAAGTACCGTAAGCTACATTTGAGTACATCCATATAGTAGGCAAAGTATGCTTGAGTACCATATTTTGCATTTGAGTATATCCATATGGCACGCAAAGTATGTTTAAGTACCGTAAGCTACATTTGAATACATCCATATGGTACGTAAAGTATCCTTATGCTTACCATAAGATTCATTTGATTTAAGCAGTTTATAAAATAATAATTCAGTAGAACAAACAAAAGTGAACTAAGACTAAAATTAATTTAAAAAGGAATAGGGTATAAAATACAATACTAAATATGCTATAATAATTGAGTTAATGAGACAGACTGCCAGGATAAGGTATTCGTATTACCTAAGAATGTAATCAAAGATTGAATTAGACTAAATAAAAAGACTTAAATGAGGGATAATGAATGGAAAGCTATTTGAAAGATGAAGTAGAGTCACGAAAAACATTTGCAATTATTTCCCATCCGGATGCAGGTAAAACGACCATCACAGAACAATTATTGTTATTTGGTGGAGCAATTCGTCAAGCTGGTACGGTCAAAGGGAAAAAATCTGGGAAATTTGCTAAATCAGATTGGATGGAAATAGAAAAGCAACGTGGGATTTCTGTAACCAGCTCTGTGATGCAGTTTGATTATAAAGACAAAAGAATCAATATTTTAGATACACCAGGACACGAGGACTTTTCTGAAGATACGTATCGTACATTGATGGCCGTTGATAGTGCAGTGATGGTTATTGACAGTGCAAAAGGTATTGAGCCTCAAACAAAAAAACTATTTAAAGTTTGTCGTATGCGTGGCATTCCAATTTTCACATTCATCAATAAATTGGACCGTGATGGAAGAGAACCACTTGATTTATTAGAAGAATTGGAAGAAGTATTGGAGATTGATTCTTATCCAATGAATTGGCCTATCGGTATGGGAAAAGGTCTTTTAGGTCTTTATGATAACTATAACAAGACAATTGAAGTGCATCGTCCTGAAATTAATGGTTTAAATGGACAAAAAGTCATCAAATTGAATAAAGATGGAGAAATCGAAGGTGATCATCCACTTAAAGATTCTAGTTTATATACTCAAGCTTTAGAGGACATTGAATTGTTGAATGAAGCAGGTAATGAATTTTCCGAAGAAAAAATTGCTGCTGGAAAATTAACACCTGTATTCTTTGGATCAGCATTGACCAATTTTGGAGTAGAAACATTCTTAAATACGTTTATTAATTTTGCGCCAAGTCCAACAGCTCATACTGCAACGGATGGTGAAAAAATTGAACCGACGACAAATGAATTTTCTGGTTTTATATTTAAAATCCAAGCTAATATGAATCCTGCCCATCGAGATCGAATTGCTTTTGTGCGTATTTGTTCAGGGATTTTTGATCGTGGAATTGATGTTACTTTAGCGAGAACAAATAAAAAAATGAAACTATCAAATTCAACCCAGTTTATGGCCGAAACACGTGAAGTTGTGCAACACGCTGTAGCAGGGGATATTATTGGACTTTATGATACTGGGAATTTCCAAATAGGGGATACGATTTTTGAAGGTAAATTAAATGTAGAATATGAAAAACTTCCTCAATTTACTCCAGAAATGTTCATGAAAGTTCAAGCTAAAAATGTTATGAAACAAAAATCATTCCATAAAGGTGTACAACAATTGGTTCAAGAAGGAGCTATTCAATTGTACAAAACATTCCATACGGAAGATTATATTGTTGGAGCAGTTGGACAATTGCAATTTGAAGTTTTTCAATACCGAATGTTAAATGAATACAATTCTGAAATTATTATGTCACCAATGGGGAATAAAATTGCGCGTTGGATCAAACCAGAAGATTTGGATGAGAATATGTCTTCCAGCCGTAATTTATTGGTGCGTGACCGTTTTGGCAATCCATTGTTCTTATTTGAAAATCAATTTGCGCTTCGTTGGTTTGCAGATAAATATCCGGATGTTGAGTTAACATCATTACTATAAACAATAAAAAAACAAGCCATTCTGTTTTAACTTAGAACGGTTTGTTTTTTTTATTGTGAAAATGATAAATACCCTTAAAGAGTGCTTGAAATAAAAGGTAGTAACCATTAAAGTTGAACTGTAGCTTTAATGGTCATAAACAAAAAAGATTATTCGTAAACAGGAATAGATAGTTCAACAATATGTGGTGCGTGTAAGATTTCAACATTATCTAATGTTGTTTCAAGTATATTTTCTAACGCAAAGCTAATTTCCGCATTTTTTATATTGCGTACTTTGTTTAATAAAAGAACATCTTTATGCGTTGGAGCACCTGAATAAATGACAGTAGTCGGACCTAGAGAAAAAACTTTCACAAAATTAGCATCAGTATTTTCTAGTTGTTCCATTACTAGTTCAGAATGATTATTTGTAACGTCTATTAGTTTCATAATCTTCCACCTCTTCTATACCGGTTAGGTTACAAATATTATATAATTAAAAGCACAACAATTCAAAACATTTTAACTCTTAAATAGCACTAATTGAGAAAAGATAACATTGATACTTCATAAGGAGGCTAGTTTTTGAATATTTATAAATATATAACTCGTTTGTCTAATCAATTTTCTTCCATTCAATTGATTGTACTGTATTATTTCATTGTCGTCATAGCTGCTAGTATCCTTTTAGCATTACCTATATTTAGAAATCCGGGGATGGAACTTTCTTTTATTGATTTGATTTTTACAGCTGTTAGTACTATTAGCGTAACAGGACTAACTACAATTAATTTAGGAGAAACTTATAATATTGCCGGTGTGATTCTTATGCAATTTTTATTTATGTTAGGAAGTTTAGGGGTAATGATGGTTTCGACTTCCTTTATGCTCATTAGAAGAAAAAAGGTTTCTTTGAAACAGCGACAACTTATCATGACAGATATGAATCAACCTAGGCTGAGTGGAACAGTTCGATTAATACGCAACACAGTGCTTATTATTTTAGGATTTGAGTTTATTGGTGGATTGATTTTAAGTACTTATTTTTTCCTTTTTTCAAACTGGCCACTAAAAGAAGTTTTATTCCAAGGATTTTTCACGAGTTTTTCAGCAGTTGCAAATGTCGGTGTAGACCTTACAGGGAAAGTACTGATTCCATTTCATGATGATTATTTTGTTCAATTCATTATTATGCTGTTAATCATCGTAGGTGGAATCGGTTTTCCGGTATTATTAGAAATAAAAGATTTTTTACAGTATCATAAAATGAAAAAAACATTGCCTTTTCGTTTTTCTTTATTTACTAAAATTACAGTCTTTTCCTTTTTTATTTTATTATTCGGTGGAGCGCTTTGTATTTGGTTGTTAGAATACAATCAATTTTTTAAAGGCATGTCGTTTACAGAAAGTGCTTTTTATTCTTTCTTTTATTCGGTAACTACTAGAAATGCAGGTCTTATGACTACATCGTTAGGCAATTTTAGTGAAGGAAGCTTGTTGCTGTTTTCTATTTTGATGTTCATTGGAGCAAGTCCTAGTTCTGTAGGTGGGGGAATACGAACCACTACGTTAGCAATTGTGATGGTTTACTTAATTTCTTTTATTAGAGGTCATGATCAAGTTTCGTTATTTAAGCGTCGCATTGAACGAGACGATGTGCAAAAATCCATTACGGTCTTTATTTTGTCTATGATTTTGTGTCTATTTAGTATCATGGTGTTAAGTGTTAGTGAATCACATGATCTGATCACGCTCATTGTAGAGGTGACTTCGGCGTTTGGAACAACCGGATTGTCATTAGGGATAACACCTACTCTTACAGTAGTAGGCAAATTGATTATTATTGTGTTAATGTTTATCGGAAGAATAGGAATGTTATATATGTTGATGCTGTTGGTTCCTAAACATAAAGCAGATAAAAATTATCATTACCCGACTGAAAAAATCATTATAGGATAAAATAAATAAAAAGAGCTCACGATCAAGATTTGATTACTTGATTGTGAGCTCTTCTCATTTTTTCAGCTCTATACTTTTTAGAGTTGATAGCTTGGTTAAATTAAGGACACGAAAGTTTTTGGAGGAATAGGGTTTGCTTGTAGCCATTCAAAGAATTCAATGCGAATTACAAAGCGTTGGTGCGTTAGCGGTTACGCTTTGTTTAAGGCTTGAAAGTCTGAAGACTATGAACTTTAGGCTTCAGGCGATTTCATGGCTCTCCACAAGCAAACCCGTTTATTCCAGAAGAAATTTTATTTTCTTCTATCAACACCATTTCCTAGGTGCAGAATCATTTTTTAGTTTAGGATTAAATTTCAGTATCTGGTTTCTCAATTTCTTCAACAGCAGATTCTGCTAAAGCAGTTTCTTTTGCTTCTACAATTAGATTCTTATCTTGATCTGTTTTTGCTACTAATTCTTTCACAGAAGGGTAATCAAGATAAAAATCAGCAATACGGTCTTCAATTTGTTCTTGAATGACACGACGTAAGGGACGAGCACCTAGTTTTGGATCATAGCCTAATTCGACTAATTTTTCTTTAGCAGACTGATCAACTTCTATGGATATACCTTGATGTTCGAGCATATCATTCACATCTGCTATCAATAAATCTACAATATACAGTAAGTTTTCTTTTGTAAGTGAGTTAAATTCGACGATGCCATCAAACCGGTTAATAAACTCGGGTTTGAAGTAATCCGTTAAATGATTTAAAACCGATTTTTGAGTACCAGAAGTGGCAGCACCAAAACCGACACTTGCTTCTACATTACCGGTACCCGCGTTACTTGTCATAATGATGATGGTATCTTTGAAGCTCACCGTACGTCCTTGAGCATCGGTCAATCTGCCATCGTCTAAAATCTGTAAGAACATATGCAAAACATCTGGATGAGCTTTCTCGATTTCATCTAATAAAATGAGACTATAAGGATTATGACGAACCTTTTCAGTCAATTGACCTGCTTCATCATAGCCAACGTATCCTGGAGGAGAACCAATCAATTTAGAGACACTATGCTTCTCCATATATTCACTCATATCAAAACGGATATAAGCTTCTTTACTACCGAAAAGTTCTAGCGCTAATTGTTTAGCTAATTCAGTTTTTCCGACTCCTGTAGGTCCAACAAAAAGGAAAGAACCGATTGGGCGATTTTTACTATTAAATCCTATTCGATTTCTGCGTATTGCTCTAGAAACTTTTTCAATTGCTTCATCTTGTCCAATAACGTGTTTCTTTAAATCTTCTCCTAGATTACGCAATTGTTCTTGTTCCTTTTCTTTTAATTCGCCTACTGGAATATTTGTTTTCATTTCAATGATTTCAATCATATCTTGTTCGGTTACAGTAGGTTCATCTGAATCTGGTTTTTGCTGATCACGCATAGTAGAGAATTTTTTAGCCTGATCACGATAAAAAGCAGCTTTTTCATAATCTTCTTGCTGTAAAGCTAATTGTTTTTGTTGAGCAGCTTCTGCGATTTTATCTTCTAGTTGTTTAGGATCAACAACTTGTATCGTTAAGTTCTTTTTAGAACCTGATTCATCTAGTAAATCGATTGCTTTATCTGGTAAAAACCGATCCTGAATATAACGATTAGAAAGATTTACGGCGCTTGTAATTGCTTCGTTTGTATAATGAACGTGATGATAATCTTCGTATTTTTTTTGCAGTCCTTTAAGAATGGTGATCGTCTCTTCAATAGACGGTTCGCTTACGCGTACAGGTTGCATACGACGTTCTAATGCAGCGTCTTTTTCAATTGTACGATATTCTCTTAAAGTAGTTGCTCCAACCATTTGCAATTCACCACGTGCAAGAGCGGGTTTAAGCATATTTCCAGCATCCATACTTCCTTCTGCGCTTCCGGCTCCAACAATTTCATGAACTTCGTCAATAAATAAAATAATTTGTGGATTTTTCTTCAATTCATCCATTAATTGTTGCATCCGCTCCTCGAATTGTCCACGAATACCAGTTCCTTGAACTAATGAAGCGACATCTAGACGAATAACTTCTTTACCTAATAATTTTTGAGGAACATCACCGTCAATAATTTTTTGTGCTAAGCCTTCTACAACAGCTGTTTTACCAACACCGGGTTCTCCAGTTAAGACAGGATTATTTTTAGTACGGCGGTTTAAAATTTCAATTACGCGTTCAATTTCCTTGTCACGTCCTATAACGGGATCAATAGCACCTGATCGAGCAGCTTCAGTTAAATTTGTTCCATATTCACCTAAAAGACCAGGTATCTTATTAATAGGTGGTTGTCCTCCAGAACCGTTTTGAGTCGGAGGGGCGTCAGGATTATTTTGTTGGAAATTATTGTTTTGTGCATGTTGCATTGAACGGAAAAATTGATCTAAGTTACCAAAACCAAATGGGTCTTGTGGTGTGCGGCTGTTTCTAATTTCTCCACGATTTTGTGCGTCTTTAATCAATTGGTAGCAATTTTGACAAACATCTAATTGACCTTTTTGGCCATTCATATTGGTATACAAATGGATAGTTGCTTCACGTTGGTTACAATTTTGACATAACATTTTAGCACAACCTTTCATATAATCGGTTAGTTAGGAAAACAAAAGATCAAAAAATTGACCATTACTGACCTTTCATGATTAGTATTATACACCGACTTTTTTTTGCTTTCAAGTAATTTACACTATAAATGTTTAGTATTTTCCATTAGACTATTAATATTCAAGAAAAAAAATAAAGCAAGGATGTTTTTAAAATGACAAAGGAAGAACTGCAAATGATGATGGACCAATTAGTTCAAGGTCAAGTCGACGATATAAAAATTGAAAAAAATGATTTTATGATTTTTCGTGAAATTTGGATCAATCATGAAAAAAAAGACCAGATTATTGGAGAAGCTCTACATAATGGAGTTATCATTTATCGGTATAGGTCAAACTAAAGAGCAGCAAAGCAAAATTAGGAAATAATAGTTGTTTAAATGAGCAAAAAATGGTATTCTAGTAAATTGTAAGGGCTGTATCAATTGTTTTACTGAAAAGAAATGTTATTGACAGTTAAAACTGGATGTAGTTCTCAAAAATAATATTTATTAAAGGGGATTTTTAATTATGGAAAAACGCGAATTTCATGTAGTAGCTGAAACAGGTATCCATGCACGTCCAGCAACATTATTAGTACAAACAGCAAGCAAATATAGCTCAGATATCAACTTAGAATACAAGGGTAAATCAGTAAACTTAAAATCAATCATGGGTGTTATGTCTTTAGGTGTTGGTCAAGGCGCTGAAGTAACTATCTCTGCTGATGGTTCAGATGAAGCTGAAGCTCTTTCAGGAATCGAAGAAACTATGAAGAAAGAAGGCTTAGCTGAATAATGGTTGAAAAATTAAAAGGGATCGCAGCAAGTGACGGTATTGCAGTAGCAAAAGCTTACTTACTAACTGAACCCGATTTAACTTTCAACAAAATTACAGTTGAGAACTCTGATTCAGAAATTGACCGCTTAAAATCGGCATTAAACGAAGCATCAAAAGAACTTGAGATCATTCGGTCTAAAGCAGCAGAATCTTTAGGTGAAGAAGAAGCCCAAGTTTTTGATGCTCATTTAATGGTTCTTTCTGATCCAGAATTAATCGGGAGTATCGAAAGCTCAATCGTCGACAACAAGATCAACGCAGAAAGCGGTTTAAAAGAAGTAACAGATATGTTTATTGGTATGTTTGAAGGCATGGAAGACAATCCTTATATGCAAGAACGTGCAGCCGATATCAAAGATGTTACTAAACGTGTATTGAGCCATTTGTTAGGTGTCAAACTTCCTAATCCTTCAATGATTGATGAAGAAGTAATTGTAGTTGCACATGACTTAACACCAAGTGATACGGCTCAATTAAACCGTCAATTTGTTAAAGCCTTTGTTACAGACATTGGTGGACGTACTTCACATTCAGCTATTATGGCTCGTTCGTTAGAAATTCCTGCAATTGTAGGAACGAAAGAAATCACTTCTTTTGTTAAAGAAGGAGATCTTATCATCATTGATGGTTTAGAAGGCGATGTAATCGTCCACCCTGAATCAACAGATGTTGCAACTTACGAAACAAAAGCTAAAGCTTTTGCTGATCAAAAAGCTGAGTGGGATAAATTAAAAGATGAACCAACAATAACTGCAGATGGAAAGCACATTGAACTAGCTGCAAATATTGGAACTCCAAAAGATTTAGTGGGTGTAAAAAGTAACGGTGGAGAAGCTGTTGGATTATACCGTACAGAATTCCTTTATATGGATTCACCTGATTTTCCTACAGAAGAAGCTCAGTTTGAAGCCTATAAAGAAGTTTTAGAAGGTATGGAAGGTAAAGCTGTTGTTGTCCGTACCATGGACATTGGTGGCGATAAAGAATTGCCTTACCTAACATTGCCACACGAAATGAATCCTTTCCTAGGGTACCGTGCCATTCGTATTTGTTTAGCACAACCGGACATGTTTAGAACGCAATTGCGTGCATTACTACGTGCGTCTGTTTTTGGACAATTACGTATTATGTTCCCAATGATTGCGACTTTGCAAGAATTCCGTCAAGCTAAAGAGATGCTTATGGAAGAAAAAGCTAAATTAGTAAGTGAAGGCGTAGATGTTTCAAATGATATCGAAGTTGGTATCATGATTGAAATTCCTGCAGCTGCTATTATTGCAGATAAATTTGCTAAAGAAGTTGATTTCTTCAGTATTGGTACAAATGATTTGATTCAATACACTATGGCTGCTGACCGTATGAACGAACGCGTTTCTTATCTGTACCAACCATATAACCCATCAATTTTACGTTTAATCAAAAATGTTATTGATGCTTCTCATAAAGAAGGAAAATGGACTGGTATGTGTGGAGAAATGGCTGGAGATCAAACTGCAGTGCCACTTCTTGTAGGCTTAGGACTAGACGAGTTTTCTATGAGTGCTTCAAGTATTCTTAAAACACGTAGTCTAATGAAACGTCTAGATACAAAACAAATGGCTGAGTTAGCTGATAAAGCAATCAATGATTGTGACACTGCTGATGAAGTTATAACACTTGTTGAAGCGTACACTAAATAAAGACAATTAAGCACAAGAATCTAATGGATTCTTGTGCTTTTTTTGTAATCATTCATCAAAATGACTGCGTTCTTCTTATTAGAACTGATATACTAGAATTAAATTAAGCTAAGGGAGAGGATGCAAATGACAAAAACTATCGGATTTATTGGAACTGGGGTTATGGGTTCTTCCATTGTCAAACACTTATTAGCAGCTGATTATGCTGTAACAGTGCATAACCGCACCAAAAGTAAAACGGATGAATTGATTCAATTAGGAGCTAAATGGGCTGATTCACCAGCTGAGGTAACGGCTAAGAGTGAAATTGTTTTTACAATTGTTGGGTATCCGCAAGATGTAGAACAAACTTATTTTGGTGAAAACGGAATTTTTACAACAGCAACCCAAAATCATATTTTAGTGGATATGACAACGAGTACACCTACATTAGCTCAAAAAGTGTATCAAGAAGGTAAAGAACGAGGAATTGAAGTTCTAGACGCTCCCGTATCTGGAGGAGATCTAGGCGCTAAGAATGGGACGTTGACCATTATGGTTGGTGGGGAAGAAAGAACGTATGAAAAAGTAAGACCTATTTTTAACGTATTTTCTGCTAAAGTAAATTTACAAGGTGGAGCGGGTAGTGGACAGCATACAAAAATGGCGAACCAGATTATGATTGCTGGCACAATGATGGGAATGGCAGAACTTTTAGCGTATGCTAATGCTGCAGATTTAGACCTTGAAAAAGTATTGGATACAGTTGGAGGAGGAAGCGCACAAAATTGGTCATTATCAAATTACGGACCAAGAATTCTTAAAGAAGATTACACAGCTGGTTTTTTTGTAAAACACTTTATCAAAGATTTGAAAATTGCATTGGATGAGTCTGAAAAGATGAATTTAGATTTGCCTTCTACACGTTTAGCTAAACAATTATATGAAGATTTAGCGCTAAAAGGCTTTGAAAATGATGGAACACAAGCGATTATTAAGTTATGGTGGACAGAAGGAAAACGCCAATAAAAAGTATGAAAAGAGAAATAAAAAAATACACCAGTCCTAAGCATCGATTGCTTATGGACTGGTGTACTTTTTTTTGCTTTATACTTTTTAGTGTGGATAGCTTAGTTAAATTGGTTACAGGATTCAGACGTTTCTGTGGCTCTCTACAAGAAAAATCGTCGATTCCAGAAGAAATTTTATTTTTTCTAGCATCACCATTTGACGAAGCGTTTTTTTGTGAAAATCTATACAGTTTTAGAATGAGAGAGTGTATAGCTCTTCAATCGCTTAACAGCTTCTACTAAGTTTTCCATGCTGGCAGCATAGCTTAGACGGATATAACCTTCACCTGCATCTCCAAAAGCTGAACCTGGGATTAAAGCTAGCTTATTTTTTTCAGCTAAATCCACACAAAAATCCATGCTATTTTGGATGTACTCTTTCGGAATTTTTGCAAAAAGATAAAAAGCACCATTAGGACGTGCTACTTCAAATCCTAATTGAATCAATTCTTCATAAAGGTAATCTCTTCTCTTCTGATATTCTTTTTTCATAGGAAGAGCATCATCTATTCCAACAGTTAAAGCAGCTAAAGCAGCTTTTTGAGAAATTGAAGTGGCACATGTAACTAAATATTGGTGTACTTTAATAATTTGTGCAGTAAGTTCTTTTGGTGCAAAGATAAACCCGATTCTCCAACCGGTCATTGCATGTGACTTTGAAAGACCATTAATGAGAATCGTTTGTTCTCTTAAGTACTCGGCGATAGAGACATGCTCATTGTCGTAAGTTAACTCGCTATATATTTCATCGCTTATAACAAATAAACCGTGTTTTTTCAGGACTTCAGCTAGAGCTTTGACTTCTTCACGCGTGTAAGTTACACCTGTTGGATTAGTTGGATAATTTAAAATAATGGCTTTTACAGAGCTGCCATGTTCGATCATTGTATCCTCAATCATCTGAGGAGTTAAGACAAAACCATTTACGCTCGTGTCTATAAAAATAGGTGTTGCTTGGCTTAAAGTAATCAAGGGTTCATAGCCAGGAAATATTGGGGAAGGTACCAATATTTTATCACCTGGGTTTAAAATAGCTAATAAAGAAGCGGAGATGGCTTCAGTAGCACCAATGGTTACTAAAATTTCATTTATAGGATCGTAAGAAAGAGAATATTTCTTTTTAAGAAACTCAGAAGCTGCCCCTCGTAGCTGAATAGCACCAGCCATACCTGTATAATGGGACTCATTATTATTAATAGCTTCTATAGCGGCTTCTTTAATGTGATCGGGTGTATTGAAGTCTGGTGCTCCTAAAGTCAATTTAAGCATGCCTTCTATTGGCGACACACGTTCATCGAATTTACGGATATCTGAAACTTCGATTTTATAGATTTGATCGTTAAAACGTTCTTGTAATGGATTCATTAATTTGGCACCCCCTTGTGATAATGTATTTCAATTATATTAACATAAGTTCTATTAAAGATTCGACATTTTTTGTGCAAAGATTATTTTTTTTATGAAAATAGAGTGAGTTTAATGTCTTTTATATAAAATTCTGGTAGAATGATTACTGAGTTAAGTTTGAAAGGGGCACGAAACTATGACAACTTCACAATTAGTAGGAATTATTCGCCGATTGGAAGCTATGCTAGAAGATACAGAAAGTGAAGTTCAAGTTCGTCGATTTGAAAAAGAAGGAAACGAACGTTGTGTTATTACGTATGATGCAAAATCTGAAACATTTGAATTATTAGAAACTTCTACTCAGCAAGTTTATCAATTTGATGATGTAGACTTAGTTGCTATGGAAATATTTGAATTACTTCAAGATTAAAATAGCCTGTTAAAGATATACAAAAAAGTTCTTTCAAGAATTTTTTTGTATGTCTTTTTTTTATTTGTTTTCGAGCTAGTATTTTTTTTGATATTCGTTATACTAGAAATATGTATAATTAGAAAAAAGTGAGATAGAGATTGCTTAAACCTCATATTAACAGGAAATAATTTAGTTGGAAAAGGAGATATACAATGAAAAACCATTTGCAAATAGGGATCTTAGGTTTTGGAACGGTTGGAAGTGGTGTGTTGCGTATATTGAAACATCATGAACCAAAATTAAATCAAGTGACCGGTGTTTCTTTAAGAGTAAAAAAAGTTTTAGTGCGCGATATTGATAAAAAACGAGGCGCAATTGCTGAGGGCATTGAGTTGACTTTGGATGTCGATGAGATTATAAATGACCCAGAAATAGATATTGTAGTAGAAGTTATGGGAAGTATCGATGAAGCAAAAAACTACATTAAAAAAGCGTTGAAAGCTGGAAAGCATGTTGTCACAGCCAATAAAGATCTGATTGCGTTGCACGGAAATGAATTGGTGGCATTAGCAAAAGAAAATCAGTGTGATTTATATTATGAAGCTAGTGTTGCTGGTGGAATTCCAATTTTACGTACGATAGTAGATAGTCTAGCTTCAGATGATATCCAAAAAGTTTTTGGAATTGTTAATGGAACAACGAATTTTATTTTGTCAAAAATGACGAGTGAAGGAAAAACGTATGAAGCAGCTCTAAAAGAAGCTCAAGAATTAGGTTTTGCAGAAAGCGATCCAACAAATGATGTTGATGGAATAGATGCTGCACGTAAAATGGTTATATTGACGCGTTTAGCTTTTGGTATGAATGTCGAATTAGATCAAATTGAAACAAAAGGAATTCGAGATTTACAACAAGAAGACATTCAAATGGCTGAAAAATTAGGCTATAAAATCAAATTGATTGGTTCAGCAATTCAAATCGAAGAAAATATAAGTGTGGATGTCGGGCCAGTCCTTGTACCAGCTAAACATCCATTGGCAAGTGTTCAAAATGAAAACAACGCTGTTTTTGTTGTTGGTGCAGCGGTAGGAGAAACGATGTATTATGGCCCCGGTGCAGGAGAGTTGCCCACTGCAAATAGTATTGTCAGTGATTTAATTACAGTTGCGAAGAATATTCAGTTAGGCACGAGTGGGAACGTCTTTAGTTCTTACCAGCATGAAACAAGTCTTGCGCAAGACAGTGAAGTAAGAAATAAATACTATATTGCTATTGAGATGCAAGATAAAACTGGACAATTTTTAGCGTTAGCAAAAGTGTTCAGCCAATGCGATAGCGGTTTTGACCAAATTATTCAGCAACCACATTCAAGTGAAACGGCAAAAGTAGTGATTGTGACACATGAAATAAATAAAGCTCAACAAAAAGAAATTTTAAAAGCACTCAAAGATTCTAAGGATATGAATCTCCTTGTTTGTTTTAAAGTAATGGAGGGGAAATAATGTATCAAGGTTTACTTGAAAAATATAAAGAACTACTGCCTGTTACAGATAAAACGCCCATGATTTCTCTTTATGAAGGAAATACACCTCTTATCCCACTAACGAATCTCTCTAAAGAACTCGGGATTGAGTTGTATGGAAAATACGAAGGGTTGAATCCTACTGGTTCATTTAAAGATCGTGGAATGGTTATGGCCGTAGCAAAAGCAAAAGAAGAGGGTGCGAAAGCCATCATTTGTGCATCTACTGGGAATACCAGCGCTGCAGCAGCAGCATACGCTACACGAGCTGGTTTAAAAGCGTATATCGTCATTCCAGATGGTAAAATTGCTTTAGGTAAATTGGCTCAAGCAGTCATGTATGGCGCAGACATTATTTCAATCCAAGGCAATTTTGACCAAGCATTGAAAGCTGTTCGGAAATTGGCTGAAACAGAAGCTGTTACATTAGTTAATTCGGTTAATCCTTATCGTATTGAAGGACAAAAAACAGCAGCTTTTGAAGTATGTGAAGATCTTGGAAAAGCACCGGATGTGTTAGCTATACCGGTTGGTAATGCTGGAAATATTACTGCCTACTGGAAAGGATTTAAAGAATGGAATGAACTAAATCAAACGGGATTGCCAAGGATGCATGGATATGAAGCAGAAGGCGCCGCGGCTATTGTGCAAGGAAAAGTGATTGAAAGCCCTGAAACAATTGCAACAGCTATCAGAATTGGTAATCCTGCTAGCTGGGAATTAGCAGAGAACGCTCGAGACGAGTCTAAGGGGAAAATTGATTCTGTGACTGATGATGAGATCATTAATGCTTACCGTAAAGTTGCTGCAATGGATGGAGTATTTATTGAACCAGGATCTGCAGCTTCATTAGCGGGAGTGATTAAGGATATCAAAAGCGGAGCCATAACTAAAGGCGAAACGGTTGTCTGTGTGTTTACTGGAAACGGACTGAAAGACCCAGATACTGCTCTTGAAGTGACGGAAATTCCTATTTCAAAAATGGACGACTTAGAAGACATGAAAAAACATTTACAAGCAGGTGTTGGAAAATTATGAAAATAATTGTACCAGGAACAACGTCAAACTTGGGTCCGGGTTTTGATTCATGTGGGTTAGCATTAAATCTCTATTTAACATTGGAAATAGGAACTGAAACGGACAATTGGATCATTCACCATCAACTCGGAGAAAGTATACCAAACGATGAAACAAATCTCATTATCCAAACGGCCTTATCGCTAGTTCCAACGCTTACGCCTAGAGAGTTATGGATGGAAAGTGAGATTCCTGCAACACGCGGATTAGGAAGCAGCTCAGCAGCGATTATTGCAGGTATTGAAATGGCTAACCAATTAGCTGACTTACAGCTAATTGATATGGATAAAGTGACTCTGGCTTCTAATTTAGAAGGGCATCCAGATAATGCTGCGCCTGCTATTCTGGGTGATTTTGTAGTAGCTAGCAAAATTCAAGATTCTGTTTATGCAGTAAAACACACTTTCCCAGATACGGGTATCTTGGCGGTTATTCCAACCGATGAATTATTAACAAAAGAAAGTCGAGATGTGTTGCCGAAAACACTAGCTTATACGCAAGCTGTACAAGCCAGTTCTATCAGCAATGTAATGATTGCAGCAGTCCTAGCGAATGATTTGAATTTAGCAGGAGAGATGATGGGAAATGATTTGTGGCATGAAAATTACCGTAAAGAGTTGGTGCCTCATCTATCTCAAATTCGGAGTCTAGCCAAAAAAAATGGAGCTTACGCTACCTTTTTAAGCGGTGCAGGATCAACGGTATTGATTTTAGCACCTTATCCGAAATTAAAAGAGCTGGAGCAACGTTTAAAAGAAACCTTTACAGATACAGATGTACGACAATTTAGTGTTGAACGAAAAGGTATCCAAGTGAAAAAATAAACCAAAAAGTCAGAACACAAAGTTCTGACTTTTTTTGGTTTGTTTTTCAAGGAGAGCATGCCTCTGTATGATCAAATCATTCATTGCAGAGGAAACGAATAAAAAAATTAGTTGAAAATGTGGATTTAAAGTTCGCCAACTATTTTTGAACCATGTAATTCTGTAACGCCAAGGTGTTGCTGGATAGCATCTGCATTTTCACTACTGATGCCTCCACCAGGAAGAATAAGAATACGATCTTTCGCATAATCAACTAATTCTTTAAGATGAGAAAGTGTTTCTTCAATTGGTAAGGTTAAATCTCCACCATGAGTTAAAATTCTTTGGACACCGTGTTCAGCTAACCAGTCAATAGCTTCAAATTGTTTTTCATTGGGTATAGCATCGAAAGCCATATGAAACGTTACTTGAAGTCCATAGGCTTCTTCTAGTAATTGTTCCATGGCATCTTCATCAATCAATTGATCGTTGGTCAGACAACCTAATACAATCCCGTCTAATCCTAAATTACGCGCTTCAATAATGTCATAGCCCATAATTTTAAGTTCACTGTCATTATAAATAAAATCACCTGAACGAGGACGGATCATAGCCATCAATGGAATCGATTTTTCAGCACAATAGGCAGCTGCTTCATGCATGACACCTTTACTGACAGTCGTTCCTCCACTGATTAAGTAATCACACAATTCAATTCTGGTTGCTCCTTGAGCAATGGCTTTAGGAATAAAACTATAATTTTCTAAACAAACTTCTTTTAAATACATTAGCATAAACCCCTTTTAAGTGGATGTAATAAGTTGTTGACTCTTTAATTGCTTATTTCAATGTGCAACCAGTATTAGTATAGCAAAAAAAACTAAATTGTTCATGGAATTCATAAGATAATTGAAACTAAAGAATGTCTTCGCTATAATAAAACAGGAATGTTAAATCTCCATTTTTAAATTTAAAAATGGACTTAATAGGTAGCCTGTATTTATCACAGCTAAACAGGTTTAAAGGATGGTAAACAATGAAAATTTTAATTCAAAAATTTGGTGGTACATCAGTAAAAAATGAAGAGAGCCGATTAGCAGCAAAAACACACATTGAACATGCTGTCTCATTAGGCTATAAAGTAATTGTTGTTGTGTCCGCTATTGGAAGAATGGGTGATCCATACGCAACAGATTCTTTATTGAATTTGATTGATGGAGAGAGAAGCTATTTAGACCTAAGAGAGCGAGATATGCTGTTGTCCGTTGGAGAGACAATCTCAACAGCTGTTTTTACAAATCAATTAAAAAAACATGGCATTAATGCAGTTGGATTAACGGGACAAAGTGCTGGTATTCGAACCAATGAAGACTACGGACAGGCAAAAGTGATAAGAATCGATACTGCAACAATAACTGAGCAGTTTAAAACAAAAGATGTTGCTGTAGTAGCTGGTTTCCAAGGAGTAAGTGATAATGGTCATGTCACAACAATCGGTCGCGGGGGAGTGATACGACTGCTGCCTTGTTAGGTGCTGCATTTAAAGCAGAAAGCATTGATATTTTTACGGATGTTTCTGGAATGATGACAGCAGATCCTAGGTTAGTAGAAAATGCTCAATTCTTACAAGTCGTAAGTTATAATGAAGTCAGTAATATGGCCCATGAAGGAGCAAAAGTCATTGATCCAAGAGCAGTTGAAATCGCGCAACAAGCAGGGATTCCGGTTCGAATCCGTTCAACTTATGAAACTGTAACGGATGTGGGAACATTAATTACACATTCAGAAGACCGAAACATCCCGCAACGACTAGTGACGGGAATTGCTCATGTACCTCATTTGGTACAATTTACGATTGAAACAAATGAAAAGCTACAGGAGTCATTGTTCAATCTCTTAGCGCAATCCGGCTTTAGTTTGGATTTCATCAATATATTTCCTGGTAAAATCGTATTCACTTTACCGCAACAAATTAGTGAAAGAGCCAAACAATTATTAGATGAACAAAGCGTTAGCTATACGACTCACGAAAATTGTGCGAAGGTAGCCATTGTAGGTGCGGGAATAACAGGGGTCCCAGGTGTGACTGCTAAAATCGTCACTGCAATGTCAAAACTGAAGATACCGATATACCAATCAGCAGATAGTTATACAACTATTTGGATTTTGATTGAAGAAAAAAACTTGAAACAAGCATTGAATGAACTCCATGAAGTATTTTTACAAGTAAACTAAAAATAATGCAGCTGTTCTTTATAAGGTTAAAATAATTTTGTCATATGAGAATTAGCCTAAAAAAGACCGCTAATGATTGTTTTTTTAATAATTTGGCGTATAATTAAGAAAATAGTAAACTGTAGGAGTACTGTAAGAGGTACTCCTATTTTAATGAGTAGGGTGAAAAAATGTTAAAGGTATTTAAACCGACTTATATGGTAGAAGCGATTTATCATATAACACCAGAACAATTGAAAGAACAAAATGTCAAAGCTGTCTTAACAGACTTGGACAATACTTTGATTGCATGGAATAATCCAGACGGGACCAAAGAGTTGATTGATTGGATCAACGTGATGGAAGAAGCCGGTATTCCTGTAGTGATTCTTTCGAATAACAAAGCTAAGCGTGTGGAGCGAGTTGCAAAAGTATTGCGACTAGACTACGTTTCTAGAGCTTTAAAACCAACAACGATTGGATTTAAAAGAGCGAGTAAAAAATTAAATCTATCCACTAATGAGATTATTATGGTCGGCGATCAGATTATGACGGATATTTGGGGAGCAAACCTTGCTGGGATACGTAACGTATTAGTAAAACCGATACTAAACACAGACGCTTGGAATACTCGATTTAACCGTTTTATGGAGCTGCATATTATGAACTATATGATCAAAAAAGATCCAACTATGAGATGGAGGAAGTCAATAAATGACGACAAAAGAATTAACTAATGAGGAAGAGATTCGTTGTATCGGATGCGGAGCTATTATTCAAACAATGGACAAAGAGGCTGTAGGATACACGCCAGCTTCAGCCTTAGAAAAAGGGTTAGAAAAAGGTGAGGTCTACTGTCAACGTTGTTTCAGGTTACGCCATTATAATGAAATTCAAGATGTTCAATTGACGGATGATGATTTTCTGAAATTATTAAATGAACTGGGTTCGGAAGATGCATTAATCGTGAACGTAATTGATATTTTTGACTTCAATGGCAGTTTGATACCTGGACTACACCGTTTTGTTGGGAAAAATCCAGTATTGTTAGTCGGGAATAAAGTAGACTTACTTCCTAAATCATTGAAGCGTGGTAAAATGACGCAATGGTTACGTGAACGAGCTCATGAAGAAGGGTTACGACCAGAAGATGTCTTATTAACTAGCGCCATGAAACCTGCTGAGATGGAGATCTTGCTTGATGCTATTGAGAAACATCGTAAAGGACGTGATGTATTTGTAGTTGGAGTTACCAATGTTGGGAAATCGACATTGATCAACCAAATCATTAAATCAACTGCTGGCGTTCAAGACTTGATTACGACTTCTCAATTTCCAGGAACAACACTTGATCGGATCGAAATTCCGTTAGATGATGGCAAAAATTTAATCGATACACCAGGAATTATCCATCGTCATCAAATGGCTCATGTTTTAGGGGATAAAGATTTGAAATTGATTGCACCTAAAAAAGAGATCAAACCGATCGTTTATCAATTAAACGAAGGACAAACGTTGTTTTTTGGTGGAGTCGCTCGTTTTGATTACTTAAAAGGAGCAAGACATTCATTTACTTGTTTTGTATCTAATGATTTGCATATACACCGTACTAAATTAGAAAAAGCGGATGAATTGTATCAAAAACAAGTAGGTAAATTATTGCAGCCTCCTCGTGAAGATGAGGTTGATGGATTCCCTGAGTTGGTTCGATTTGAATTTTCCGTTAAGGAAAAAGCTGACATTGTTTTTGCAGGCCTTGGTTGGGTAACCGTTAATGAGCCTGGATGTGTCGTAGCTGGATGGGCGCCTAAAGGTATAGATGTCCTTATTCGAAAATCTTTAATATAACAGACTAGAAATAAAGTAGAAGAGATCACTATGGTCTTAATGGAGTGAATAAAAATGAAGTTAACAGGTAAACAAAAACGTTTTTTAAGAAGCAAAGCACATCATTTAAATCCTATTTTTCAAATTGGGAAAAATGGATTGAATAAAGAAGTTATCGTACAAATTAATGAAGCTTTAGAAAAAAGAGAATTAATCAAAGTAGGATTATTACAAAATACAGATGAAATAGCTGAAGATGTAGCAGCTGTTCTTGAACAAGAAATCGGCTGTGATGCAGTACAAGTCATTGGTCGTGTTATTGTGTTATTTAAGAAATCTAATCAAGAAAAATATCAACGTATTTCGAATGAAATTCCACGAGCAAAATAACAAACCGTTTAGTTAGTATATTTTTGGGAAGAAAGGTGATTAGCTTGAAAAGGCAATCTTTTTCTAATAGTAGAACTCAATTAGCAACAGAAGTTGACTTTGACATCCAACAAAAAAAAAGAGTTGGTATTCTTGGAGGGACGTTCAACCCTCCTCATATCGGACACTTGATTATTGCGGATCAAGTTTGCCATCAATTGGGGTTAGAAAAAATCTATTTCATGCCAAGTGCCAATCCGCCACATCAAGATGAAAAAAAAGCAATTGAAGCTAATCATAGACTTCATATGGTTGAACTAGCCATTGAAGGCAATCAAAGATTTGATGTTGAAAAAGCAGAAATTGAACGTGGTGGAAAAAGTTATACCTATGATACAATAGTGAAATTGAAGGAAGAACATCCGGATACAGATTATTATTTTATTATTGGTGGAGATATGGTGGAGTACTTACCAAAATGGTATAAAATAGAAAAATTGGCTCAGCTTGTAGAGTTTGTGGGAGTTAACCGCCCAGGATACAATCTTCTTAGCCCTTATCCAATTATTTGGGTAGATGTACCTTCAATGGATATCAGTTCTACTTCCTTGCGTAAAAGTTTAGAAATGAACTGTCCAGTAAATTATTTGATCCCTAGAAAAACGCTAGAGTATATTTGGCGTGAAGGGTTGTATCAAAATGGAAGATAAAATGAATCAATTGAGGTATTCAAACAACTACACAACGTTGACAAGAAATGAATTGATTCAAGCTGTTCAAAGTCAAATGAGCCAAAAACGGTTTCAGCATGTTTTAGGTGTAGAGCAAACTGCTGTTGAATTAGCAGAAAAATATGGTGCCTCCAATGAAGCAGCTAGTATTGCGGCGTTAACGCATGATTACGCAAAAGAACGCAGCGATAAAGAGATGCAGGAATTAATTTATCGCGAACAGTTTGATTTAGAATTGCTGGAATACGGAAGCAATATTTGGCATGGACCATTGGGTGCGTTTTTAGTTGAACAAGAACTAGGAATATCTGATTCTGATATTCTAAATGCTATTAAATACCACACAATAGGTGCACCAGAAATGACTATTCTAGAACAAGTTATTTATGTTGCTGACTATATTGAACCTGGCAGAAATTTTCCTAGTGTAGAAAAGGCTCGGAAAATTGCAGCAGAAAATTTACAAGCAGCAGTTCAATATGAAACAAAACAAACCTTGCAACATCTGATTGAAAAAAATAGAAAAATTTATCCAAAAACAATTGCTACTTATAATAAATGGGTAGCAAATCCTTAGGAGGAACAACATGGTAACTGAAAGTATAGAATTAGTAGAATTGGTTGTAAAGGCAGCAGATGACAAAAGAGCAGAGGACATCATCGCGATGGATGTTAGCAAAATTTCTATTTTAGCAGATTACTTTATTGTTATGCACGGGAATAGTGAAAAACAAGTTAAAGCTATCTCTGAAGAAATCATTGATAAAGCTGAAGAAGCTGGAATTGATGTAAGAAGAGTTGAAGGACGTGATTCATCTAAATGGTTGCTAATTGACCTTGGAGATGTAGTTGTCCATGTTTTCCATTACTCAGAACGTTCATTTTATAATCTTGAAAAATTATGGAGTGATGCTCCGTTGGTAGACATCACTAAGATGGTCTAATTTCAATGAGTTATCAAACATTTGCACAAGTATATGATGCGATTATGGATGAATCCCTTTATGATCGTTGGGGGCAATTTGTTGATAAGCACCTTCAAAATAAAAAGACAAATGTGTTGGAACTTGCTTGTGGAACGGGTGCGTTAGCTGTAGCACTCTCTAAAAGAGGCTACACTGTAACGGGACTAGATTTATCTGACAATATGCTGAGTTTAGCAAATGAACGAGCAATGGCAGAAAAAGTAGATCTACCCTTAATTCAAGCAGACATGATGGAACTATCTGACATTGGTCAGTATGAAGCTGTTACTTGTTTTTCAGACTCATTATGCTATATGCCAAATGAAGAAGCAGTGTCAAAAGTTTTCCAACAAGTCTATAATGTGTTAACAGAATCAGGAACGTTTTTGTTTGATGTTCATTCGACCTATCAAACGGATACCGTATTTCCAGGATATATGTTTAACGACCAATCTGAAGAAATTAGTTTTTTATGGAAAAGTTATGCGGGTGAAGAACCTCATTCTGTCGAACATGACCTAACATTCTTTGTTTATGATGAAGAATTAGATCTATATGAACGCTACGATGAAACACATAAAGAACGAACCTATTCAATCGAACAGTACAAAAATATGCTTTCAAAAGCTGGTTTTTCTTCAATTGAAATAAGTGCTGATTTCGGGGATACTGAAGTAACCGAAGAAAGTCCACGTTGGTTTTTTGTTTGTACGAAATAAATAGCTTATGAATGAAACCTTTTTAATGGAAAACAGAAAAATCGATTAGGATTTTTCTGTTTTTTTACATAATGATTTCTATCGAAAGGAGAGATACATTGTTAACAAAGGCCTATCATGTGCTCCAAGAGACATATGGTTTTACAGAATTTAAAACAGGACAAAAAGAAGTCATTGAAAAAGTTTTACAAGGAAAAGATACGTTAGCCATTATGCCAACAGGCGGGGGGAAATCCCTTTGTTACCAGATTCCTTCTCTAGTCTTTGAAGGAGTGACAATAGTTGTTTCACCGCTTATTTCCTTGATGAAGGATCAAGTAGATGCATTAACAGAAGTAGGTATACCGGCTACTTATTTAAATAGTACGTTAACTGCTGCAGAGATGAATGTACGTTTGAAAAAAGCAGTCAATGGAGACTATAAGTTGATTTATGTTGCTCCTGAGCGATTCCAAACGGAAGAAATTTTTTACTTGATGCATACGATAAATATCTCAATGATAGCTATCGATGAAGCGCATTGTATTTCTCAGTGGGGGCATGATTTTAGGCCTAGTTACTTATCTTTAGGAGAATCAATCCAACAATTGGATTATCGACCTATCGTATTGGCTTTAACAGCTACGGCAACACCTATTGTCTCAAACGATATTTTGAATTTATTAGGTATTCTTCCTGATAATCGAGTGAAAACAGGATTTGAGCGTGATAATCTAGCTTTTCAAGTGATTAAAGGACAAGAACGCAACCGGTTCTTATTGGATTATTTAACCGTTAACAAAGGACAATCTGGAATTGTCTACGCTAGTACACGAAAAGAAGTAGAGCGGATCTATGAACTGTTAAACGCCAAAAAAATTAAGGCTGGTAAGTATCATGGCGGGTTAAAAGAAGATGAGCGTAACAGTTGGCAAGAAAAGTTTCTATATGATGAAGTAACAGTAATGGTCGCGACAAATGCATTTGGTATGGGGATCGATAAAAGTAATGTCCGTTTTGTTATTCATTATCAAATTCCAAAAAATATTGAAGCATACTATCAAGAAGCTGGACGTGCAGGTAGAGATGGACTGCCAAGCGATGCGATTTTATTATTCTCTCCTCAGGATATGCAAATTCAGAAGTTCTTTATCGACCAATCCGAGATGACGGAAGAATTAAAAAACCAAGAATACCGAAAACTAAGAGAGATGGCCCAATATGGCTCAACGCAAATTTGTTTGCAGCGGTACATTGTCGAGTACTTTGGTGACAATTGTGAAGATTGTGGAAGGTGCAGCAACTGTTTAGATGATCGTGAAGTTGCAGATATTACGTTAGAAGCTCAAAAAGTATTATCTTGTGTTAAGCGAATGGGTCAAACGTATGGAAAGTCGCTTATCATGAAAGTATTGACTGGCTCAAAAGATAAAAAAGTCACGCAATGGCATTTTGAAAACCTTTCAACTTATGGGTTGATGAAAGGGGTGCCTCAAAAAGATGTAACACAATTGATTGATTATCTAACGGCTGAAAAATATTTAGCGCCTACTGATGGTCAGTATCCCATTTTAAAATTAACCGAAAAGGCTGTTGCTGTTTTAAAAGGAGAACTATCTGTTACCAGAAAACAAGCAAAAATTGCACAAAAAGTAGCAGTAGATGATGCTTTATTCGATCAATTAAGAGAATTAAGACGTGCATTTGCAACGGAACAAAAAGTTCCACCGTATGTTATTTTCTCAGATGAAACATTGCACCAAATGTGTGTATTAATGCCTCAGAATGAAACTGAAATGTTGACAGTAAAAGGTGTAGGAGAAAATAAATTAGAAAAATATGGAGAAGCTTTTTTAACCTGCTTAAAACAAGCTAAAGTAACGAGTTAAAGAGAGGTCTTTGAATGATGAAGAGTTGTGGTGTAGTTGTAGAATATAATCCATTGCATAATGGTCATGTGTATCATTTGAAAAAAGCTAGAGAGGTATCGGGTGCGGATATTATTATTGCTGTAATGAGTGGGAATTTCTTGCAACGCGGTGAACCAGCAATTGTAGACAAATGGACTAGGACACAAATGGCGTTAGCAGCTGGAGCAGATATAGTGATTGAACTACCAGTAGCTTTTAGTGCGCAACCTGCTGATCATTTTGCTAAAGGAGCCGTTGGATTATTACAAGCCATGAAGTGTGATGCAATTTGTTTTGGCTCTGAATCAGGTGAAGGGTCGGATTACCAAAAACTAGCTCAATTTTTAAATCAGCATACTGCAGCTATTAACCAACGATTTAAAGAAAATAAAAACCAAGGACAAACATATGCTTCACAAATGGAACAAGTTCTTAAGGAACTCCTTCCAAGTCAACCCATTGCTCTCTCTACGCCAAATAACATTTTGGGATTAGCCTATGCAAAAGAAAATCTGCTGTATGAAAAACCGATGGAACTTTATGCCCTGAGACGGATTGGATCAGCTTATCATGACGAAGAATTAATTGAGCAAAATTTTTCAAGTGCTACAGCTATTCGGAAAAAATTATTGGAGAAGAATCAAAAAGCTGTATCTCTTGAAGAATTAAAGGCAAATATGCCAGCAAGCAGTTTGGAGTTGATAACGGACAATCCGCTTGTTAGCTGGGAAAATTATTGGCCTTATTTAAAATATCAAATAGAAGTTCAGTCTTTGGAGGAGCTTCGGTCTATTTACCAAGTAACAGAAGGTATTGAATACCGCTTAAAAGAGTGTATTCAAGAAGCCAATAGTTTTGAGCAGTTTATTTCGTTAGTTAAAAATAAACGTGTATCATGGACTCGATTGCAACGAATGTGTGTGTACATCTTGCTTCAATTAAAAAAAGAAGATATGGTCAAGGAATTGCAAAAACCAAAAGCTGTCCACTTATTAGGGTTCAGCTTATTAGGAAGAAAGTACTTGCAAGAAATTAAAAAAGAGTTGACGATACCCTTAATAGCCAATGTAACCAAAAAGAATAAAAAATTATGGACATTAGATATAAAAGCAGGTAAGATTTACCAAATGGGTCAGTTGGGTTTAATAAAAGAACAAGATTATTATCGTCAGCCGCTAAATTTTTATTTTGAAAATACCTATGAAAACAAAGCTTAGCAAGAAAAGACTGTAAGGTAAAATACGTTGACAAAGGGTTCATTCACTAGTATAATAATCTTTGTTGCTTTAGGAGTGATGTAAAATGAAATGGTCATTAAACGAATTGCAAAAATACCGCAATGAGCCGTTAGTTTTCTCGGAAACTGTTGACTTAAAAAAACCGTTGATGAATCGAGAAAAGGAATTAATGGATGTTTCTCCAATTAACTTAGAAGGAACACTCATTGTTCATGAAAAAGAAATCTTGCTTCATATGGTTGTTTCATTAAATGTGACACTACCCTCTGCAAGATCACTAAAACCAGTTTTGTTCCCTATGTCAATTGGAATAGATGAAATCTATATTCCGCCTTCTGCTACTCCTGGATCTAAAATAGATAATGAGGAAGAAACAGTCATTCTTTTAGATAAAGATATGATTGATCTGTCTGAAGCTATCACGGATGCAGTTTTGTTAAATCTTCCATTGCAAGTTTTTACGCAAGAGGAGATAGAAGGACAAGAAATGCCTAGTGGAAATGATTGGCTGGTCGTTTCTGAAGATGAATACATTTCAGATTTAGAAACACAGAAATCAGAAACTGAGGATCCTCGTTTTGCTGGTTTGAAAGATTTGTTTAAAGACGAATCTGATAATCAGAAATAAGTATGTATTATAGGCTTCTTTTTAGCACAAACTTGTGTAAAGAAGCAATTTTTAAGGAGGTGTAAGGAATGGCAGTACCAGCAAGAAGAACATCAAAAGCTAAGAAAAACAGACGTCGTACTCATTTTAAATTAGAAGTTCCAGGTATGAACGCATGCCCTAACTGTGGCGAATTGAAAAAAAGCCATCACGTTTGTGCATCATGTGGACATTACGATGGTAAAGAAGTAATCAGCAAAGAAGCTTAATTTTTTGCACATTTCATCATGAGATGATTTGAAAACCCTTATTGAGACCATGGCTCAATGGGGGTTTTTTGATTTTTAAACTAGTATTTAATTTGGAGTATACAAAAAGGATTCTTCGTCAAATGGTGTTGAATAAAACAAAAAAAATCTTCTGGAATAGACGGTTTTGCTTGTAGCCATGGAATCCAATGCATGGCTACAAGCAAACCCTATTCCTCCAGAAATATACTGTACCCAATTTAACTAAGCTATCAACACTAAAAAGTATAGAGCCACAAAAGCTGAAATTACGTTAAATTTTAAAAGAGCGTATTTTATGATAGTGTAGTCTAATAAGTAGCCAGATATTAAGTAAGGCATATACATATTTAAAAGGTGGGATGAAATGGGGTCCGAGACTTCTTTAATAATAGGGAAAATGATACTGTACTGTTTGCCACTTGTTTTGCTACTTTTTTTCAGTAAGATAACGCAACGTCATTTTAAAAGGCAACATTCAGCTATTAAGTTACCAGATCTACTGGTTCCTTTCTTAATTTTAGGTATTCATATTCTTAGCGAGCTAACCTATGGATTTACTGTAATTCCATATTTTTTAATTTTTATATTTAGTTTAGGAATTGTTGTACTTTTGTTTATTGCAGCAAAAAAAGGTGAGATTTTATATAAAAGTTTTTTTAAAACGTATTGGCGATTTGTTTTTATTAGCTCTCTATTAACCTATTACAGTTTGGTTACAGCTAATATAATAATGACTTGAAAAAGACTTAAAAAATCTGGACAACTAAAAAAATAGTGTTATTTTTTAATTTTGAGAATAATAGATGAACTAGAAATAATAGTGTTTGAAGATGATTTAAAGATTGATTAAGCAAAAAAAGCAAGCGAGAGGCAATTTTGTCCTCTCGTTTGCTTTTTTTTTGAAGTAATTTGGGAAAACTCCCCACTTGAAATTTGTCATAGGAATAGAAGTATTTACATGTTTAAAAATAATCAAGCTGTAACCAAAAAGATTTATGTCTTTTTTTGAATAAATGTGGAGGAAAGTGGGGCATTGTGGTAGACTAAAAATATCTAATTGGAGTTTGGGGTGAGACAGCTATGTTATTGGGTGAACACAAGCACAACATTGATGCCAAAGGTCGTTTAATCATGCCATCAAAGTTTCGATCTGATTTAGGGGAGAAGTTTATTCTTACTCGTGGATTAGATGGATGTTTGTTTGGATATCCGCAAGATTCATGGTCTGCTCTTGAAGAAAAACTCAAACAACTTCCGTTAGCAAAAAAAGAAGCTCGTGCTTTTACAAGGTTTTTTTACTCAGCTGCTGTTGAATGTGAAATAGATAAACAAGGAAGAATCAATATTCCTCCAACTTTAAGAGAACATGCAAAATTAGAAAAAGTTTGCCATGTTGTTGGCGTTTCTGAACGAATTGAAATTTGGGGAGAAACAAGATGGAACCAGGTTTCCCAAGAAGCTGAAGAGACATTTGATAGTATTGCTGAAGATATGATTGATTTTGGATTCTAGCAATCTACCAATTTAAAATAAAGATAAATAAATTAGTGAGTTAGGTAGGCGAAAAAATGACAGCATTTAATCATGAAACAGTCTTATTACGCGAAACAGTTGATGGGCTGTCGTTATCTCCAGAAGGTATTTACGTTGATTGTACTTTAGGTGGAGCAGGACATAGTGAATATTTATTATCACAATTAAATGAAAACGGGCATCTATTTGCTTTTGACCAAGATGAGCGTGCAATTGAAAACGCAAAAGTTCGTTTAGCTGAATATGTTGAAAAAGGTATGGTTACCTTTATTAAAGCAAATTTCCGATATATTAAAGAAGAATTAACTGAACGTGGAATAAGTGAAGTAGATGGAGTGTTATATGATTTAGGAGTTTCTTCTCCACAGCTAGATGAAGCAGAACGTGGCTTTAGTTACCATCAAGATGCACCTCTAGACATGCGAATGGATACAGATGCTCCATTAACAGCAAAAGATGTCGTTAATGAATGGTCTTACCACGATTTGATTAGAATTTTCTACCGTTATGGAGAAGAAAAATTCTCAAAACAAATTGCTCGTAAAATTGAAGCAGCTAGAGAAATTAAGCCAATTGAAACAACTAGTGAACTAGTTGAACTCATTAAATCAGGAATACCTGCACCAGCTAGAAGAAAAGGTGGACATCCAGCAAAACGTGTCTTTCAAGCGATACGAATTGCCGTTAACGATGAGTTATCTTCAGTAGAAGATTCGTTGGAACAAGCAATTGAGTTAATGTCAATTGGTGGACGTATCAGCGTAATTTCGTTTCATTCATTAGAAGATCGAATTGTTAAATCTATCTTTAAAGATCATTCTAAAGGACCTGAATTGCCTCGTGGATTACCCGTTATTCCAGACGAATTTTTACCTGAATTAAAATTGATTACCAGAAAGCCAATATTACCTTCAGAAGAAGAGTTAGCCGTAAATAATCGCTCGAGAAGTGCCAAGTTACGAATTGCTGAAAAACAAACTAAAGTAAACTAAACAATAAAGGATAGGAAGGAAGTATTATAGTATGCCATTAGAAAGTAATTTAGCTAGAAATCTTGAAGTCGAAGTACCCTTTCAGCCGCAGACAACTCCTACTCCTAAAAAGGAAAAGATACATACTCCTTTTACAAAAAGAATTGGGATAACAAAAGGAGAAAAACTACTTATCAGTTCAGTTTTAATTATTTTGTTTGCTCTTATTGCTATTAGTATTTCTTTAGAGATTACCATCGCCAGTACTAATCGTACGCTACAAGATGCAACAACCTCTATTGCTGAAACCACAACGGTAAATGAAAACTTAGAACAAGAAGTCCAAGAATTATCACGTTATGATCGTGTGTATGAGATTGCAAACAAATTTGGTTTAGAAATGAACGAAGAAAATGTAAGGAATGTTATAAAATGACGAATAAAAACCCTTTAAAAAACAGAAAAAAAGTTGCTATACTGTTGTTTTTTGGCACTATTCTTTTACTAACTGTTTTTACGGGACGAATTGCATTTATCATGGTAAAAGGTGAAGTTAATGGAGAAGATTTGTCTCAAAACATAAATAATTTATACACGAGAAGTAGCATCCTAGAAGCAAACCGAGGAACCATATATGACGTTGGGGGGGAATCGGTTGCAATGGACGCTACTTCTTATTCTTTAGTAGCTGTTTTAACAGATGAATGGTCTAATTCTGAGGACCCTCAGCATGTAGTTGATAAGGAAAAAACAGCTGAAACGCTAGAAAAATACATTTCAATGAGCAAAGAAGAAATTTTGGCTAAATTAAATCAAAAAGACCTTAATCAAGTTGAATTTAGTGAAGAAGGGAAAAATTTATCCTATGATACAAAAAAGGGGATTGAAGAAGAAAATCTACCAGGTATTGTTTTTGAAGAAACGCCTACAAGACTATACCCCAATGGGATATTTGCTTCACATTTAATCGGATATGCAGCATTGCCCTCTGGAGAAGAAACAGACGTTTCAAGTACAGACTTAACCGGTATGATGGGGATTGAACTCGCTTATGACGACTTGCTGAAAGGAACAGATGGAAAAAAAATTTATCAAAAAGATAGTTTTGGTTATGTAATTCCTAACTCTGAAGTAGAAACGACAGAACCGGTTAACGGTGATGATATTTACCTTACTCTTGACAAACGAATGCAAGTATACCTAGAAAACGTTATGAGTGAAGTAGATGAAAAATACAATCCTGCTATGATGACAGCAACGTTAATCAATCCAGAAACAGGTGCTATTATCGCTACTTCGCAAAGACCAACATTTAACGGCACAACAAAAGATGGAATTGACCAGTTGTGGCAAAACGTATTAGTTGAAAATACTTATGAACCGGGATCTACAATGAAAATATTGACCTTAGCGTCAGCTGTCAGTGAAGGTGTATTTGATCCAAATGCTTATTTTCAATCCGGAGTCAAAAACGTTACTGGTGGGTCAATTCATGATCATAATCCAGACGGCTGGGGGACAATCTCTTATTTAGAAGGTTTGGCTCGTTCGAGTAATGTAGCATTTGCTAACTTAATGGAAAAAATGGGTGCAGACACTTGGCAAGAATATATGAACGCTTTTGGAATTGGTCAAACAACTAATTCGGGATTGGCAAATGAAGCTAAGGGCTCGATTGCTTACAATTATCCCTTAGAACAAGCCAACACAGCTTTTGGTCAAGGATTGACAGTAACTGCATTTCAAATGTTGCAAGCTTTTACAGCTATAGCAAATGATGGGAAAATGATGAAGCCACAATTTATCAGTAAAACGGTTGATTCTGACACAGGAGAAGAAACAATCGTTGAGCCAGAAGTTGTTGGTGAACCTATCACAGAAGAAGTAGCCGATCAAACACTAGAATACCTTAAAGAAGTTGTTTATAACAAAAATGGTACAGGAGTAGATTATCAAATCGAGGGATATGAAATTGCCGCAAAAACTGGGACCGCAGAAATTGTCAATCCTGAAACAAAACAGTATTATAGTGGGGGAACCGATTATGTCTACTCAGTAGCAGCTATGGCTCCAGCGGATGATCCAAAAGTAATTCTTTACATTACTGTACAACAACCAGAAATTAAGGATGGCAGTACAACAGGAAGTGGCGTAGTTAAAGAAATTTATCATCCTGTTATGAAGCGAGCATTAGAATATTTGGCCTTAGGAGAAGATGAAGAATCCGAGGAAAATGCGGTCGAAATGCCAAAAGTTACTGGAATTTCAAAAGATGAAGCACTTAAATCATTAGAAGGTACTCAGTTAAATGTGACCGTTGTTGGAAATGGTGATACAATAGTACAACAATTACCATTATCAGCTGAGACCACTATTGAAAATCAACGTGTGGTTTTAATGACTAATGGTGCTATGACTATGCCGGATATGATGGGATGGTCAAAAAATGATGTTTTAAAAGTTTCAGAAATAACCGGATTAGAATTTATATTTGAAGGGGAAGGTTATGTCGTCAGTCAAAACCTTGAACCAAATGCGAATATGCAAAGTACGGATAAAATTACCATAAAATTAGAAACACCACAAGAATAGAAAAAGGTGAAAAACAGTGAAAGCAATCGAATTAATCAACCCATTAAAATCAAAGGAATTTTCTACAAATTTTTCTGATAGTTTAGAAATTACAAAAGTTACTCAAGATACAAGAGAAGTTGAACCGGGTTCTCTTTTTGTCTGTATTATTGGTTCTCTTCACAATGGACATGAGTTAGCAAAAGAAGCTGTTCAAAAAGGAGCAGTTTTAATAGTGGCAAGTGAACCACTAGATGTAGACGTTCCAGTGGTCTATGTAAACAATACAATGAAAGCTATGGCAATTTTAGCAGCTGCTTTTTTTGATTATCCGAGTCAGGATTTGCGAGTTATAGGTGTTACTGGTACTAATGGTAAAACAACAGTCACACATCTTTTAGATTATATTTTTCACGATCACAAGGAAAAAACCGGAGTTATCGGAACGATGTATCGTCGTATAGGCTCTGAAGTTTACGAAACAAAAAATACTACACCAGATAGTCTTACGTTGCAAAAAACTTTGCGCGAAATGAAAGAAAACGGCGTACAGACTTGTTCTATGGAGGTTTCTTCACATTCTTTGGTTCAAGGTAGAGTGTGGGGGACTGATTTTGATATTGCAATTTTTACTAATTTAAGTCAAGATCATTTGGAATATCATCACACTATGCAAAAATATGCTGAAGCTAAAAGTTTATTGTTTTCACAATTAGGTAATGGCTATCAGCAAGATAAACCAAAATTTGCTATTTTAAATTTTGATGATCCAGTGGGCAGAAGCTTTGAAGAAAAAACGGCTGCTTCTGTTTTTTCTTATGGAATCGATCAACCGGCTGATTTCAAAGCTACCGATTTAAGGATTACGAATAAAGGTACCCGTTTTAATTTGAATTTTGAAAATCAAGTATACGAAGTACAATTACAACTCGTTGGTAAGTTTAATGTGTCGAATGCTTTAGCAGCTATTGCAGGGGCATATGCTGCTGGATTGGAACTGCCATCTGTTATTCAGTCACTTAGCCAAATAAGTGGCGTAAGAGGCCGTTTTGAGATTGTTAAAGGGGAGTATGATTTTGCTGTAATCGTTGATTACGCGCACACACCAGACGGGTTATTGAATGTATTAAATGCAGTAAATGAAATTAAAACTGGAAATGTGTTTTGTGTAGTTGGGTGTGGCGGAGACCGTGACCGCACTAAGCGTCCAATAATGGCTGAAATTGCACAAAAAAATTCAGATACAGTTATCTTTACATCAGACAATCCAAGAACGGAAGACCCTGATGCTATATTAAATGAAGTAGTTGCAGGATTAGAAGAAGATTCATATCAATTAATTCCTGATAGAAGAGAAGCTATCCAGTCTGCTATTCAACAAGCAGCACCAAATGATATTGTTTTAATTGCTGGAAAAGGCCATGAAAATTATCAAATTATCGGGACTGAAAAAATTCATTTTGATGACGTAGAAGAGGCTGAAAAAGCAATACTCATAAAAAACATTGATAAATAGGAGCGGAATAGAATGCAATGGACAGAAATGTTACTCGCAGTTGTGAGTGGGTTTGCCTTAACTATTATGGCAATGCCAATCGTGATTGGTTTTTTTAGAACAAAACAATTAGGACAAACAACTAGGGATGAAGGACCGAAGTGGCACGAAGTGAAGACGGGGACTCCAACTATGGGAGGGATTGTCTTTCTAGTAGCGGCAATTATTTCAACAATTTGGGTTTCTATATGGCAAAACGTCTTTTCAATAGGTATTGTGCTAACTCTTTTCATCCTAATTCTTTATGGTTTATTGGGATTCTTGGACGACTTCATTAAGGTGTTCAAAAAGAGAAATCTTGGTTTGACTTCTAAACAAAAGTTAATAGGTCAAATACTCGGGGGTGTGCTTTTTTTTGGTGTTTCCCTTTATAAAAACATACCGACAGAATTGGCTTTCCCTTTTGTAGGCCCAGTAAATATTGGTTGGTTTTATGGATTATTTATTATCTTTTGGTTAGTTGGGTTTTCAAATGCTGTTAACTTAACGGATGGTTTAGACGGGCTAGTTGCCGGAACAGCAAGTATTGCTTATGGCGCATATGCTATTATCGCTTGGAATCAACAACAACTTGATATTTTAATTGTTTGTTTAACTATCATAGGTGGGTTGATTGGATTTTTCTTTTTTAATAAAAAACCTGCTAAAATATTTATGGGAGACGTTGGTTCATTAGCATTAGGTGGCGGTTTAGCAGCCATTTCAATTCTATTGCATCAAGAATGGTCTCTTCTTTTAATCGGACTTGTTTTTGTTATGGAAACCGCAAGTGTTATGATCCAAGTCACTTCTTTTAAATTAAGAGGTAAGCGCGTCTTTAAGATGAGCCCTATTCATCATCATTTTGAAATGAGCGGTTGGAGTGAATGGCGTGTGGTTCTTACTTTTTGGTCTATCGGATTACTAGCTGCAGGAGCTTGTCTACTAATTATTCTATGAAGATTCCAGTAGTTTTAAGTGCTTGATATTAAAATATCCTTATTTTAAGAAAAAGAGGTTTAGACATGAAAAAAATAAAATGTTATGAACATAAAAAAGTATTGGTTTTAGGTCTCGCTTTAAGTGGAGTCAATGCAGCTAAATTACTTCATTCATTGGGTGCACTAGTAACCGTTAATGATTATAAAAATTTTGATGAAAATCCTCAAGCTCAAGAATTATTAGAATCTGGTATACGAGTAGTTACTGGAGGACATCCCGTTGAGCTATTAGACGAAGATTTTGAATGGGTCGTGAAAAACCCAGGTATTATGTATAACAATCCTATCATCATGAAAGCTGTTGAAAAGGGTGTACCTGTCATTACAGAAGTTGAATTAGCCTATGAAGTAGCTGAAAGTATGATTATTGGTATTACAGGTACAAACGGAAAAACAACAACAACAACTATGATAGCAGAGTTGTTAAATGCAGAACGTTCTAAAGGTCAAGCTTTTGTGGCTGGGAATATCGGAACTCCTGCAAGCTTGGTAGCTCAAAAAGCAACAAGAGACGATGAAATCATAATGGAGTTGTCTAGTTTTCAATTAATGGGAATCACTCAACTAAGACCGCATATTGCAGTGATAACAAATATTTATTCTGCTCATTTAGACTACCATGGAACAAGAGAAGAGTATGTGGCAGCTAAGATGAGTATTACGAAGAATCAAACTGAAGAAGATTATTTGATTGTCAACTGGGATCAACCTGAATTAAGAAAACTGTCTCAACAAAGCAAAGCCACTATTGTGCCTTTTTCAAGAAAAGAGATCTTAGAAAACGGAGTGTATTTGCAAGACGATGTGATTTTTTATCAAGGAGAGCCAGTAATGGCTAAGGAAACTATTTTAATCCCTGGTGATCATAACGTTGAAAATGCAATGGCAGCTATTGCGGTTGCTAAGTTATTGAATCAAGAAAATGGCGTGATTCGGACGAGTTTAGAACAATTTGCTGGTGTCAAACACCGGACTCAATTTGTAAGAGAGTGGAATGAACGTCGTTTTTACAATGATTCAAAAGCTACAAATACGTTAGCAACGGAAAATGCATTAAAAGGTTTTAATGACCCAGTTATTTTATTAGCTGGTGGTTTAGATCGAGGAAACAATTTTGATGAATTGATTCCAGTAATGAATAAAAAAGTAAAAGCTTTAATCGTTTTTGGAGAAACGGCAACTAAATTAAGTGAAACGGGTACTGAAGCTGGAATACCAACGATTCTATCTGTTCAAAATGTTGAAGCAGCTGTGCCAGTTGCTTATGAACTTAGTGAGCCTAACGATGTCATTCTGTTATCGCCTGCTTGTGCAAGTTGGGATCAGTATCGAAGTTTTGAGGTTCGTGGCGATGCCTTTATTCATTCAGTTGAACAATTAATAGAAGAAGCAACAGAAGAGGAGGAATAGGCCTTTTGGTCTAGCAGCCAATGAAAATTTTATTATCTGGTGGGGGAACTGGAGGACATGTCTATCCAGCACTCGCACTTATGCGTCGAATACAAGAACTAAATCCAACGGCAGAATTTTTGTACGTTGGAACTGAAAAAGGGTTAGAAAAAAGAATTGTAAAGGAGTATGGGATACCTTTTGCTTCTGTAGAAATAAAAGGATTTAAACGCTCATTATCTCTTGATACAGTTAAAACGATACGGATGTTTATCAGTAGTATTAAGCAAGCTAAAAAAATTGTTAAGAACTTCCAACCTGATATTGTTATTGGGACGGGTGGGTATGTATGTGCGCCGATAGTATATGCTGCATCAAAATTAGGTGTGCCAAGCATAATCCATGAACAAAATAGTGTTGCAGGTATAACGAATAAGTTTCTTGCACGTTATGTAACTAAAATAGCTATTTGTTTTGAAGAAGTTCGAAATGACTTTACTAAATATCCTGAAAAAGTTTGTTTTACAGGTAATCCAAGAGCACAAGAAGTCAGTACTGTGCAAAAAAATGCGGCTTTAGAAGAATACAATTTAGATTCTGAAAAACCAACTGTCTTGATTTTTGGTGGTAGCAGAGGAGCAAAAAAAATTAATGATGCTTTTGTCGAAGCTCTGCCTTTGTTAGCGAATAAAGATTATCAAGTATTGATAGCTACAGGAGATATTCATTTTGAAAAAATTCAAAGTCAGTTAACAAAAATCAAGAATGAGAAGTTTAACGTTTCAGTAGTATCCTACATTCCGAATATGCCAGAAGTCTTCTCGACAGTTTCTTTGGTTGTTTCAAGAAGCGGGGCTACAACGTTGGCAGAACTTACAGCACTTGGATTACCAAGCGTCTTGATTCCTAGTCCGTATGTGACCAATGATCACCAAACAAAAAATGCAGAAAGTTTAGTAAATAAAAACGCTGCAAAATTAATCAACGAATCAGAATTAACTGGAGAAAAGTTAGTCCAAATATTGGATGATCTAATGTTGAACCCAAACATGCGACAAGAAATGGCAAGAAATGCTAAAAAAATGGGTATGCCAGATGCTTCAGATAGAATAATTGAAGTAATAAATAAAATTGTGAAAAAATAACTTTTATAAAGGAGGATAGGTGCATGAGAAAACAGAATAAAAAACAAAAAGCTGTAACTAACCTGCATCTTTCTTCTTTAAAAAAAGGAGAACAAAAAAAAGAAGCGGCAGATAGTGAGAAGCAAGCTGTATTTCAAAGAACAAAATCATTAGAACATACGTTACCAAAATTAAAAAAACAACGTCAGAAAAAACTTTTCTCACGATTAATCATGCTTATTTTATTATTTTCATTTGCAATTTTGATAGTTGTGTATTTTATAAGTCCTTTAAGCAAAGTGGACATCGTTTCTGTTAGAGGTACAAAAGAAGTAGCCGATCAAGAAATAATTGATGAAAGTGGTATTAAATCTGGAGGTAATCTCTGGGAAATATTCTTTGAAAGAAATAAAATTTCTGGAGAAGTTGTATCTGAACTGCCACAAGTTAAATCTATGAAAATTGTTTTAGATGGTTTGAATGACTACACTTTGGAAATCCAAGAGTATGAGACAGTTGCTTATTTAGTTAAAGACAATAAATACTACAATATCCTTGAGAATGGGAAAATTGTAAATGAAAGTAGAAAAGTATCTATTGGAAACCCACCAATTTTCAAAGAGTTTGAAGAAAACAAAGCGTTAAAGGAAATGATTGCTCAATATCAGTCATTAAATGAAAATATCCAAAACAGTATTTCAGAAGTCCAGTATACGCCCAGTGAGGTTGACGATTATCTTATTAAGCTATATATGAATGATGGGAATGAAGTAATCGCTTCGATACCTTCCTTTGCAGAAAAAATGAATTACTATCCTGATATGGTGAAAAAAGTGGGCGACCAAAAAGGAACAATAAATATTGAAGTTGGGGCTTATTTTTCTCCATTTAAATATAGTGAGGATAAAAAGGAAGAGTCAAACGGAACTTCTGATGAAAACGGTATTGAACTCGTTCCAGAAGAAGCCCAATAGAAAAAAGGAATAAAAAGTTTTCTACTTAAATAGAAAAAAATACTGAAATACTTCGTAAATTGGTACCGCTTATGTTAAAATTGGTAATAACTATAGGTTTTAACATAAAATGATGATATAGGAGGTTTCAATGAATTGGGGAATACTGAAATGTATGTAAGTCTAGATATTGGAACCACTTCAATAAAAGTAGTTGTAGCTGAATATATAAACGGACAAATGAATATTATTGGAGTAGGCAATGAAAAGTCTGAAGGCTTAAACCGTGGGATTATCGTAGATATTGATAAAACGGTACAATCAATTAACAAAGCCATTAAACAAGCAGAGAAAAAAGCAAATGTAACTATTCGTAACGTTATTGTAGGCATTCCAAGTACATCTGTCGAAATAGAAGCGTGTCATGGAATGGTAGCAGTATCAGGAGAAAATCGTGAGATTACTGAAGTAGACGTCCAAAATGTTTTGGCAGCTGCAATGGTAAAATCAGTTCCTCCGGAAAGAGAAATCTTAACCATTTTACCGGAAGAATTTATTGTTGATGGATTTGATGGCATCAAAGATCCGAGAGGAATGATTGGCGTCCGTTTGGAAATGCATGCTATTATGTTAACTGGACCAAAAACTATCTTACATAACACGAAACGTTGTGTAGAAAAAGCTGGTTTACAAATTCAAAATATCGTCTTGCAGTCTTTGGCAGCAAGCAGTGTAGCAATGTCTAGCGGCGAAAGAGATTTTGGCACAATCTTGCTTGATTTGGGAGGCGGACAAACAACGGCTTCAGTTATGCATGATCACCAGTTGAAATACACGTATGTAAATCAAGAGGGTGGAGATTACGTAACAAAAGATATCTCGGTTGTCTTAAACACCACCATTGAAAGTGCCGAAAGAATAAAACGTGATTATGGATATGCTTTGCCAGAAGAAACTTCTCCAGAAGAAACTTTTCCAATAGAAGTGATTGGCAAAAGCCAACCGGTAAAAATTGATGAACGTTATTTGTCAGAGATTATTGAAGCTCGGATGGTTCAAATTTTTGAAAAAGTGAAATTTGAATTAGACAAGGTTGGAGCAAGAGCTTTACCTGGTGGAATGATTTTAACGGGTGGTGCCGCAGCCTTACCTGGTGCAATAGAGCTTGCTGAAGATACGTTTGAAATTCCAGTTAAACTTTATATTCCTCATCAAATGGGTCTGCGTTATCCAGCATTTACTACAGGTATAGGTTTGATTCAATATGAAGCTAACCTAGATGATATTCATCAAATTATGAAAGAATATCAATTAGGTGTTACAAGGTCAGAAGATTCTTCTTACAATGTTAAATCAGAAAATTTTCCAGAAAATGATGAACACAGTTTTTTAGAATATGAAAAAGAAAAACCCCTTAAAAAAGAAAAGAAACAAGAAGACAAGTGGAGCAATAAGGCGAAAAACTTTATCTCAAATTTCTTTGATTAAATAAAATACATTCAGATTGTAGTAGGAGGAAATAGAATGGACTTAGAATTTGACACAAATCCAGCTAATGGAGCGATCATTAAAGTAATTGGTGTTGGTGGAGCTGGGAATAATGCGGTTAACCGAATGATTGATGAAAATGTACAAGGTGTAGAATTTATCGTAGCAAATACTGATTTACAAGCTTTAGCAGGTTCAAATGCTGAAGTAAAAATCCAACTTGGGCCAAAGTTAACACGTGGTCTAGGAGCAGGAGCAAATCCTGAGATTGGTCGTAAAGCAGCAGAAGAAAGTGAAGAACAAATTGCTGAATCATTACGTGGAGCAGATATGATTTTTGTAACTGCTGGTATGGGTGGTGGAACAGGTACTGGTGCTGCACCTATCGTAGCTCGTATTGCTAAAGAGCAAGGCGCTTTAACAGTTGGAGTTATTACTAGACCCTTTACTTTTGAAGGACCTAAACGTGGGCGTTTTGCTGCTGAAGGTGTAGCACAAATGAAAGAACACGTGGATACTCTTGTTATTATTTCAAATAATCGTTTATTAGAAATTGTTGATAAAAAGACACCAATGCTTGAAGCCTTCCATGAAGCCGATAACGTTTTACGCCAAGGTGTTCAAGGGATTTCAGATTTAATCACTGCACCTGGATATGTAAACTTAGATTTTGCTGATGTAAAAACAGTTATGGAAAATCAAGGATCAGCATTAATGGGTATTGGTATGGCAAGTGGTGAAAATCGTACAGTCGAAGCGACTAAAAAAGCAATTTCATCTCCATTGCTAGAAGTTTCCATTGATGGCGCAGAGTCTGTATTGTTAAATATTACAGGTGGATCTGACTTAACATTATTCGAAGCGCAAGATGCTTCAGATATCGTTTCAGCAGCCTCTACGACAGAAGTAAATATTATATTTGGTACTTCTATTAATGAAAACTTAGGTGATGACGTTATTGTAACGGTTATTGCAACAGGTATCGATACAACTAAAGCAAAAGAAGTAAAACCACAAACAAGTGAAAGAAATCGAAACAGTTCTACTCAAAGAATTGTGCCTGAGACATCAGCTGCCCAATCAGATCAAACAAAAGATCCTTTTGGCGATTGGGACATTCGTCGCGAACCTAGTTTGCGTGATCAAAGAGCTAAATCTCAATCGAATGAGTTAAATCAACAAAACGAAAAACCTGACTTCGATATTTTTAAACGAGAAGAAAAGCAAGAAAAAGAAAGTCATCAAGAAGAAGATAATCTTGATACACCTCCATTCTTTAGAAGACGTCGTAAATAAAAATGAGTTCTGTTAAAGAAAATTGTCAAGAAATTGAACGTAAGTTAGGTTTGTCGTTAAAAAAAGTCAATCGAGAACGTTCTAGTATACAAGTTGTTGCAGTGACTAAAAGTGTTTCTAGTGAACAGGCTATTACTGTAATTGAAGAAGGCTATACGCATCTGGCAGAAAATCGTCCTGAAGGTTTGGAAGCAAAGTTGGAAGAACTAAATAATCCTCAATTGGTCTGGCATTATATTGGAAATCTACAAACAAGAAAAGTAAAGAAAGTAATCAATAAAATTGATTACTTTCATGCTTTGGATCGTTTGGCATTAGCTGAAGAAATTGAGAAGAGAGCGAATAAAACTATTTCTTGTTTTGTTCAAGTAAATGTGACGGGTGAAACTTCCAAAAGTGGTATAAGCCCGGATGATCTTGATGGATTTATTGATAGTCTTTTACAGTATCCAAAAATAAGAGTCGTTGGTTTAATGACTATGGCGCCTTTAAATGCTGAGGAGATAGTTGTTCGCAGGGCTTTTGCTCAGTTGAGAGACTTGCAACAGACGATTCAAGAAAAAACACTCTCTCACGCCCCCTGTACAGAACTTAGTATGGGAATGAGTAAAGATTATACTATTGCTGCTGAAGAGGGAGCAACGTTTATTCGAATCGGAACGTCTTTTTTTGAATAAAAATCAATTTCAGTAAAGAAGGAAATTGGTTTAAAAAGGAGGACTTTAAATGAATATGTTAACTAATTTATCTCAATTCTTTGGTTTAAATGATGAAGAAGAATTCGAACTAGAAACTGCAGCTGACAATCAAGAAAGTAGACCATCAAAAGCAGAAAAAAGTGAAACTAAGCGAGAATTAAAAAAACAACGAGCTTTCAATACACGTCGTGAACCAGCAACAACGAATAAAGTTGTTTCACTGAAAAACCCTGAGATCCCTTACCAATCTAAAATTGTTGTTTTTGAACCTAGAGTTTATTCTGAAGTTCAAGAGATTGCAGATTTATTGCTTAGCAATCAATCAGTTGTTTTAAATTTTACTCGTATTGAAGAAGATCAAGCTAAAAGAATCGTTGATTTTTTGACTGGAACTATCTACGCTATAAGCGGGGATATTCAGCGTATTGGTGAAGAAATTTTTTTATGTACACCTAAGAATGTTGAAATAAATGGTGCATTGTCAGATGCTATGCAAGAAAATGATTTTTATTAAAGAAAAGAGGAAAAATCGATAGTGGCTTATTTTATGTCCTTACTTTACACGATACTTTCTAAAGCATTAGATATCTACTCTACTCTGATTATCGTATATATCTTAATGTCTTGGTTTCCTGGAGCTTATCAATCAAAATTTGGTCGTCTATTGTCATCTATTTGTGAGCCGTACCTAGGCTTCTTTAGACGGTTTATTCCACCAATTGGTATGATTAGTTTTTCAGGAATTGTTGCTTTGATTGTTTTAAATTTAGCTAAAAGCGGATTATATTCACTCTTTCAGCTAATCATGAGAATAGTGTATTAATTGAAGGAGGTATTTTTCTAATGATTGAAAATGTCTATCAGCATTTTAGAAAAGAAGAGCAATCCTTTATTGATACAGTTATTGGTTGGATAAGAAACGTTGAAGATCAATATACTCCTTATTTGACAAATTTTTTAGATCCACGTCAATTGCATATTGTAAAAACAATCGTTGGGAAAAATAGCGAGATTACTATTCATTCTTTTGGAGGATATGAAGCAGCAGAGAGGGTGAGAGCTTTCATCTGTCCTTCATATTTCACTCCAAAGCAGGATGATTTTGGAATAACGATTTGTGAAATCCGTTACCCTATAAAATTTGCATCGTTGTCGCATGGAAAAGTATTAGGAACTTTGCTTTCAACTGGACTAAAAAGGGATTATTTCGGAGATATTATTTCGGATGGTGCACGTTGGCAAGTATTT